>DASXLF010000401.1:0-1847 GCA_036496405.1 Steroidobacteraceae bacterium
GCTGACCGCAGCAGCCACCGCGGGCGCTGGCAACTGGTCGATCGCACCAGCCATCGTCACCGCCGGGCCGCAGCAGAACGTCAACGCATCGCCTGGTGCCACCGCGCCGATTACGTTCGCCAACACAGCGAGCGTCGCAACCGGGCTGTCGCTTGCCTATGCGCCAGACGCTTTCACATTCGCCACCGCCGATCTTATCATGCCCGGTGGTGTCGATATGGCTTCGCGTGTTGTGAAGGACGGCATCAGCATGCGCGCCGTCCGGCAGTATTCGATCTCCGATGACACCATGCCGATACGAATAGACGTGTTATGGGGCGCTGTTGCGATGCGGCCGCAGCTCGCGTGCAGACTCGTGGCGAACTGAGGAGGCAGCCATGGCGCAATATCAGGGGATCACATACCCCTCAGGCCGGGTCGTGCAATACGACCTCGGCACCGGGATGCACGATATGTCGGGCATCCTCAACGGCAACGGCTGGACCCAAGCCACAATCACCGCGCATGCCGGGGGCACCCGCCCCCTGGCGACGCCGATCAACTGCGCCCTGACGTTGATCGCGGTATGCGCCACGGCGGCCGATAGCTGCATGCTGCCGCCGGCTATGGGTGGACAGATCATCTGGATCGCCAACGGCGGTGCAGCGTCGTCGCAGATATTCGCCAATGCGGCAGGCAGCGACACCATCAACGGTGTTGTGGCAGCGACTGGGATCGCTCTCGCCAACGGCAAGAGCATAACGCTGTTCTCGCCGCTGCCCGGCGCGTGGTTCGGCATCCTGTCGGCCTGAACTCTGCCGGGACGGGTTTCCTCCCGCGTAGCCAGGGCGTGTGGCGCCGAGCGCTTTCCCGGCAGATCGGCGCACCTCTTTCGGATGATCAGCGATGATTGAAACCACCGGCGACCTGATCACGTTCGTGCTGCGCGCGTCAGGAATCAACGGCATCGGCCAGACGCCGTCCGCTGAGGACGCCAACACCGGCCTCGAGTTCGTGCGCACGACCATCTCTCTGTGGCAGCGCAAGCGCTGGCTTATCTGGAACGAGGTGGAGCTGTCCAAAGTCTCCACCGGCGCCAACTACTACAGCATCGGTCCCGGCCAGGACTTCGACAGCGCGCGGCCGGACAAGATCCACGCCGCATGGTGCCGCATGCAGCCGTTCGGCGGGCCGAACCCCGTAGACATCTCCCTCGCCATCATCGAGGCGAAAGAGGATTGGTCAGGCATCACCATCAAGGATCTCAAGAGCATCCCCGCGGCGGTGTTCTACGACAGCAGTTGGCCGATCGGACGGGTGTATTTCTGGCCGGTGCCGCCAGGTGGGCAGTACGAGATGCACCTCGTGGTGAAAGCCACGCTGCCGACCTACACCACGCTGACCGATCCGCTGGCCCTGCCGCCGGAGTATCTCGAGGCGCTGATCTGGACGCTTTGCGTGAAAATGCAGATGTCATACGGCCTGCCAGCGAGGCAGGACCATGCCGCGGCGATGAAGGTGGCCATAGACGACATCAAGATGGCGAACGCCCAAATCCCGCTGCTGAGCATGCCGGCAGCGCTCGTCGGGCGCGGCGGCGATGTCTCATCGTGGCAGGGCAAGGGGTTGAACCAAGCCTGGATCGTTGGAGGGGGTAGCGTGCTGTCATGACGGGCTATCCTTGGACCACCGGAGACGCGCTTCTGGCGGCCGACCTCAACGCGGCCATTGCGAGCGCTGGGAAGGGCGCACAGGGGCCGGCAGGGGCGACGGGTGCCGCAGGAGCCACCGGACCCGCAGGCGCCACAGGCCCAGCGGGAGCGCCTGGAGCGCCTGGTGGCGGTGTGGCCTCCGTAGGCACGTCTGGC
>DASXLF010000402.1:0-3651 GCA_036496405.1 Steroidobacteraceae bacterium
GAATCGTAACGGCGTTGGCCGCCTCCAGAGCCGCACCACCCGCATAGTCCTCGCCGGCCGACGGCATGTGGCCGACGACGGTGCCGGAGTCCGGTTCCGGGCTGGGATCCACGGCATCTTCGGCCACCTTGGCCGCCGGCCGATCGTCGGCTGGCGGCGGTCCGTCGAGCGCAAACTCGATCAGCGGCGCGCCGATTTCAATGCGATCGCCAGGCTGGGCATGAAGAGCGGTGATGGTACCGCTGACCGGTGAGGGCACCTCCACCACCGCTTTGGCGGTTTCCACCGACAGCATCGGCGCATCGACCTCGATGCGCTCACCCACCTGCACGTGCCAGCGCAGCACCTCGGCTTCCGACAAGCCCTCTCCGAGATCGGGCAGTTTGAACACCGTCATGACTGTGTGCCCTTTAGTCCGCCAATGTGGCCCGGATGCCGTCGACAACGCGCGCCACCCCGGGAATATAGTCGTGCTCGAGCCGGTAGAGCGGCATGATCGTGTCGTAGCCGGTCACGCGCCGAATGGGCGCGTGCAGATCGTACAGTGCCTGCTCCGCCACGGTCGCCGCGATCTCCGCACCCAGTCCGGCGGTACGCGCCGCCTCGTGAACAATCAGCAGCCGACCGGTCTTGACCACCGAGTCGAGGATGGTGTCAAAGTCGATCGGCGCCAGCGTTGCCACATCGATAACCTCGCAGCTCACGCCCTCGGCAGCCATCTGCTGGGCGGCCTTGAGACTATCGACGGTCATCGCGCCCCAGGTCACGAGCGTCACATCGCTGCCTTCTCGCAGCACAAAGCAGTGGCCGAGCGGCAATGCCCGACCATCATCGGCGACATCCTGCTTGGCGAAGCGGTACAGCCGCACCGGCTCGAGGAAAATCACTGGATCGGGATCGCGTATCGCGGCCAGCAGCAGGCCATAGGCTCGCGCCGGCGAGGACGGACACACCACACGCAAGCCCGGGTGATGACACAGCAGCGCCTCCAGACTCTCGGAATGGTGCTCAGGGGCATGAATGCCGCCGCCGTGCGGCATGCGCATGACCAGCGGGCAGGTCAGGCGGCCGCGAGTACGATTGCGCAAGCGCGCCATGTGGCTCGCGATCTGATCGAGCGCCGGGTAAATGAAGCCCATGAATTGGATTTCAGCGACGGGCCTGAGCCCTTGGGCGGCCATGCCGATCGCGGCGCCGGCGATCAGCCCCTCGGCCAGCGGCGTGTCCTGCACCCGGGTTTTGCCGAAGCGCTGCTGCAGTCCGGAGGTCGCGCGAAACACCCCGCCGTTGGTGCCGACGTCTTCTCCGAGCACCACCACCGACGGGTCGTGTGCCATCTCCCAGGCGTGCGCCATGTTGATGGCCTCGACCATCGTCATCTTCGCCATCGGGCCAGTCCTTTTCTTTCTAAGGCCTAAGCGTCGCGTAGCGGCGCGCGTCGTCGCGCTGCGCGCGCAGACCCGGCGGGAGCTGCGCATAAAGGTAATCGAACATGGAATCGGTCGATTGCTTGGGCGTCGCCAGATACTGTTTGACCGCGGTATCGACCGCCTCGGCGCACTCACGTCGCAGGTTCTGTTCCGCCTGCTCGTTCCAAAGACCTCTTGATTCCAGGAATGCCCGCATGCGCACGAGTGGCTCCAGGCGCCGGGCGGCCTCGACTTCGCCGGCATCGCGATAGCGTGTCGCATCATCGGAGGTGGTGTGATCGCTGAGACGATAAGTCATCGCCTCGATCACGGTCGGGCCGCCGCCGGTGCGCGCGCGCTCGATTGCCTCGGCGACGGTCTGGCGAACGATCAGTACATCGTTGCCGTCAATACGTACGCCGGGAATGCCGGCGGCGATGGCCTTCTGTGCCAGCGTATGTGCTGCGGTCTGGGCGGACACGGGCACCGATATGGCCCAGCCGTTATTGACGATTACGCATACCAAGGGCAGTTTTTTGGCGCCGGCAAGGTTCAGGGCCTCGTAGAAGGCCCCCTGCGAGGTGCCGCCGTCACCGACGAAGGCCACCGCACAGCGAGCCTGGCCGCGGATCTGGAATGCGAGGGCGGCACCGGCGGCGTGCGGCATCTGCGAACCGATGGGCACGCAGAACGGGAAATCCTGCGGCGTGCGCACATACAACGTGCCGCGCTCATCGCCACCCCAATACAACAGGATGTCGAGCATGTCGACGCCGCGCCAGAATTTGGTTCCGACCTCGCGATACACGGTAAACAGCACATCCTCGGCATGCATGGCGGCCCCGACGCCCACATGAGTGGCTTCGTGCCCCAGGCATGAGGGATAGGTGCCAAGCTTGCCGGTGCGCTGCAGGTTGACCGCCTTGGTATCGAATACGCGCGCGCGCACCATCACGCTGTACATGCGCTGCAATAGTTCACTGTCGGCGGCGAATTCAGGCAGCGGACCGCATAGCGTGCCGTCGCTTGCCAGGCAACCGCGATATGGAATCTCGAAGCGAGCGATCACTGCGTCCGGACTCATGGACAGAATCCTAGCATTGAACGCCAGCGGGCATTAGCGGCCAGCGCGGCGGCCGCGCGGATGCGGCGCATCAGGGGGGTTCGCTCGCCGCCGCCGGCAGCGCGCTGTGATCGAGCTGCGCGAGCAATGCCTGTAGTTGCCCGAGCAATTGCTTGCGGGCGGCCGCCGGAATGGGTTCAAACAGCGCCTTGGTGTAGGCAGCCGTCTGCGGCAGCAGTGCGCGCACCAGCGCCTCGCCCGCGGGCGTGATGCGCAGGATGGTCCGACGGCGATCCTCCTCGCTTGCCACGCGCGTTATCAGGCCACGCTGGTTCAGGCTATCGGCGACCCGCGTCATGTTGGCGGGACTCTGCGCCACCGACGTACACAGCTCGCTCGGGTGCGCGACCCCGTCCGGCTGTGAGAACAGGATCATCAGGCTGCGGAAGTCAGACTGATTCAAGTCATGGGGCCGCAGCACTTGCTCCAGCAGCGCCGATATTTCCCGGCCCAGCATCACCATCAGTCGCAACAGCACCATTTCAGTGACAGGAATGTCGTTGAGCCTCGCGGAAATGCGCCCGACGGTCGCTTCGACGTCGGCGGCGCGCTGCTCCAGGCGCCCTGCGGGGGGTGACGTGCGTGCGCTCACGGCGTCATTTTATCGTCGAAATGTTCGGCCGGTAAGTCTTCCGCATCCCGGCGTGGCCGGGCCAGGTAGTCCGCCGTCTGCATTTCGATCAGGCGGCTCGCGGTGCGTTGAAAATCCTGTTGCAGGCGCTGACCACGGTACAGCTGCTCCGGCGCGGTCGCGGCCGATACCACCAGTTTGGTGCCGTGGTCGTAGAGCGCATCGACCAGGGCGATAAAGCGGCGCGCGGCATCGTCGCATTCCGGCGCATCGAACATCGGCACATCGCTCAGCAGGACGGTGCGAAATTCCTGTGTCAGCTCAAGATAGTCGTTCTGGCTGCGAGTGCCTTCGCACAGGGTTGCGAAATCAAACCAGACAACATCGGCGCGACACCCGAGAGCATTGACACTGCGACCGAGCAACCGCAGCCTCGTGCGGGCCGCGTCCTGTCCGCCCGCGAGCTGCGTGAACAGCCGTTGCATGCGCGCATTGCTCGCAGGATCGCGGCCGTCGAGGTAGATCGGGACTCGTTGCAGCTGACGCAG
>DASXLF010000403.1:0-7425 GCA_036496405.1 Steroidobacteraceae bacterium
GCGCGCCCATTCGCGTGCGCGATGTGGGGGTCGCCGTCGACGGCCCGGAAAATGCGAAGGTCGCGGCCTGGGGCTACGCCGGCAAGGCCGCGCAGGACGGCAGCGACATCAGCGACGGCCGCGCGATCATGCTGGCCATCACCAAGCAGCCCGGCGCCAACGTGATCGAGACGGTCGACCGCATCCAGGCCGCGCTGCCCAAGCTCAAGGCCGCCATTCCGCCGAGCGTCACCGTCAACACGCTCATCGACCGCACGCAGACCATCCGCGCGTCGGTCAAGGACGTGGAGTTCACGCTGCTGTTGTCGATCGCGCTGGTGGTGGCGGTGATTTTCGTGTTCCTGCGCAATCTCACTGTCACGGTGATTCCGAGCCTGACGGTGCCGCTCGCACTGCTGGGCACGGCGGCGGTGATGTACGTCGTGGGCTACAGCCTCGACAACCTCTCGCTCATGGCGCTGACCATTGCGGTCGGCTTCGTGGTGGACGATGCCATCGTGATGCTGGAGAACATCTATCGGCACATCGAGGCGGGCCTGACACCGAAGGAAGCGGCCTTAAAGGGCGCCGGGGAGATCGGCTTCACCATCATCTCGATCTCGGTGTCGCTGGTGGCGGTGTTCATTCCGCTGCTGCTCATGGGCGGCATCGTGGGGCGCCTGTTCCGGGAGTTCGCGGTGACTGTGACGCTCACCATTGCGGTGTCCGTCCTGATCTCGCTCACGCTCACGCCCATGCTGTGCGCGCGCTTCCTCAAGCCGCATACCGCCAACGAGAAGCACGGAAAGATGTACCTCTGGTTCGAGCGCGGTTTCGACGCCATGCTGAACGGTTACAAGCGCGGGTTGAAGGTGGTGCTTCGACATCCGTTCATCACGCTGATGAGCTTCCTGATCACGGTGGCGGCGACCGTGGCCCTGTTCATCACCATCCCCAAGGGTTTCTTCCCGCAGCAGGACACGGGCTTCATCTTCGGCTCGGCCGATTCGGCGCAGGATTCCTCGTCGCAGGCGATGCACGACCGCATGCTCAAGCTCGCGGACATCATTCGCGACGATCCCGACGTGACGAGCTTCGGCATGCAGGCCGGCGCGAGCACTTTCAATTCCGGAAATTTCTTCATTGGCCTGCGACCCAAGGACAAGGGCCGCACTGCCAGCGCCGACGAAATCATCGCGCGGCTGCGGCCGAAGCTGGCACCGGTGCAGGGCATCACGCTGTTCATGCAGGCCGGGCAGGACATCAACGTCGGCGGGCGTCTCTCGCGCACGCAGTACCAATACACGCTGCAAGACTCGAACCTGGACGAGCTCAACACCTGGGCGCCCAAGCTGCTCACCCGGCTGCGTCAGTTGCCGGAGCTCACGGACGTGACCTCGGACCAGCAGAATGCCGCGCCCACGGCGATGGTCACCATCGACCGCCAGCGCGCGTCGAGCTACGGCATCACCCCGGCGATGGTCGACGGCACGATCTACGATGCCATCGGGCAGCGGCAGGTGGCGCAGTACTTCACGCAGCTCAACAGCTACAACGTGGTGCTCGAAGTCACGCCTGAGCTTCAGCGCGATCCGACACTGTTCGATCACCTGTACCTGACTTCGCCGATCAACGGCCAGCAGATTCCGCTGTCGACCTTCGTCAAGCTGGACACCAGCAAGACCGGCTATCTCGCCATCAACCACCAGGGGCAGTTCCCGGCCGTGACGATCTCGTTCAACCTCAAGCCTGGCACGTCGCTCGGCCAGGCGGTGAACGCGATCAACGCGGCGCAGGCGCAGATGGGCGTGCCCGCCACGTTGAGCGGCACCTTCCAGGGCACGGCGCAGGCGTTCGGCGACTCGCTGCGGACGCAGCCGTACCTCATCCTGGCCGCGCTGATCTCGGTGTACATCGTGCTGGGGCTGCTCTACGAGAGCTACATCCACCCGCTGACGATTCTTTCGACGCTGCCGTCGGCCGGCGTGGGCGCTTTGCTGATCCTGATGGTCGGCGGTTACGATCTGAGCGTGATTGCGCTGATCGGGATCATTCTGTTGATCGGCATCGTGAAGAAGAACGGCATCATGATGGTGGACTTTGCCCTGCACGCCGAGCGTGACAAGGGCATGTCGCCGAGCGACGCCATCTACGAGGCCTGCATCCTTCGTTTCCGGCCCATCATGATGACCACCATGTGCGCGCTGCTGAGCGGCCTGCCGCTCATGCTGGGCCATGGCGCCGGCTCCGAGCTGCGCCGCCCGCTGGGCTACGCCATGGTGGGTGGACTGATACTCTCCCAGATGCTCACGCTCTTCACTACGCCGGTCATCTACCTCTATCTCGACCGCGCCCACCACTGGTATGTGCGCCGCAAGGCCGCGCGCAGCCAGCAAGCCATCCCTGACACACCGGCAGGAGCCATCGCGGAATGAAAGTGCTGATCGTCGAAGACGAGCGCAAGACGGCGGACTACCTCTACCAGGGGTTGACCGAGCAAGGCTGTGCCGTAGACCTCGCCTTCGACGGTATCGACGGCCAGCATATGGCCTTGCACTACGACTTCGACGTCATCGTGCTCGATGTGATGCTGCCGGGACTGGACGGCTTTTCGGTGCTGAAATCGCTGCGCAGCGTCAAGAACACGCCCGTCATCATGCTCACGGCGCGCGATGGCGTCGCCGACCGCGTGCGCGGCCTTCAGGACGGCGCGGACGACTACCTGGTCAAGCCTTTTTCCTTTCTCGAGCTTCTGGCGCGCCTTCAGGCGCTCACGCGGCGTGGACGCACCCATGAATCGACGCTGTTGCGCGTCGGCGACCTGCGCGTCGACCTGCTCAGCCGCAAGGCGTTCCGGCGGGAACAGCGTATCGATCTCACGGCCAAGGAATTCGCGCTGCTTGCGGTGCTGGCGCGCCGGCAGGGCGAGATCCTGTCCAAGACGGTGATCGCCGAACTGGTGTGGGACATGAATTTCGACAGCAACACCAACGTGGTCGAAGTGGCCATCAAGCGCCTGCGCGCCAAAATCGATGCGCCCTTCGGTCACAGCTTGCTGCACACCATCCGGGGCATGGGTTATGTCCTGGAAGACCGCGGCGGCCGGGAGTCGGAATGAGAAATTCGATCGCCACGCGGCTGGCGCTGATGTTCGCCGCTGCGGCACTGGTGGGGTTCGCGCTGTTGGGCGGTGCGCTGCATCGCGTGCTCTCGAACGAGCTCGCGCGCCATCAGCAGGCGCAGGTCGACGCGCGGCTCGAAGACATGTCGTACATGCTGCAGCACGGCCGGGCGGTCAATCTCGGCGAGCGCATCCGCGACAAGCTGGACACCCTGAGTACCGACGATCCACGCACGCGTTCGTGGATGTGGAGTGAAGACCCGGCGTTCCGCTACGGCGACGATCTGGATGAGGTCGTCAAGGCGGTGGACGCGGGGCGGGACACCGTTCAGCTCCGCACGGGCGGGTCACAGGAACTGAAGCGCATCCGCGTGCACGGGATGGTGCTCCCCGCGACGGCAGCCAGGCCGGCGGTGCGATTCATCGCGGGGGTCGACGCGGCGCCGTTCCGCGGCACGCTGCGCACGTTCGAGACGGCGCTCGCAATGCTTACGCTGGTCGGCACGGCGTTGTCCGCGGCGCTCGGCTACTGGATCGCCCGGATCGGGCTCGGCCCGGTGGAGAGGCTGTCGGCCGACGCCCAGCAGATCGGGCCCGACAACCGCGCCCAGCGCCTGCAATTGCCGGCCCTCCCACGCGAGTTGGCAAAGCTCGGCGGTTCATTCAATGCCGCGCTGGATCGCCTCGATGCAGCCTACCGGCAACTGGCGACCTTCAGCGACGACGTCGCGCACGAGTTGCGCACGCCGCTCGCGAACCTGATCGGCCAGACGCAGGTGGCGCTGGCACGCGACCGCAATGCCGCCGAGTTGCGCGAGGTCCTGCAATCGAACCTCGAAGAGCTGGAGCGCCTGCGGGCCATCGTCGCCGACATGCTCTTCCTGGCCCGCGCGGAGCAGGGCGTTCGCGCGCGCGGTCTCGTCGAATCGTCGATCGCGCAGGAGGTGGGCAAGACGGTTGAGTTTCTCGACATGTTGCTTGATGAGGCCGGCATGACGGTGCAGGTCGAGGGCGACGCCGTGGCGCCCATCGAGAAATCGTTGTTCCGTCGTGCGCTCACCAATCTGCTGCAGAACGCAATCCAGCATTCGCGTCCTGGCGCCCAAGTGGTCGTGCAGATCGGGCAGCACGATCACTCGGCGCAGGTGAGTTTTTCGAACCCCAGCCCGCCGATCGGGGCAGACCAGCTGCCGCGGCTGTTCGACCGGTTCTACCGCGTCGACACCTCGCGCCGCAACAGCGGCGAGAACCACGGGCTCGGCTTGTCGATCGTCAAGGCGGTCGCCGTGATGCACAACGGAACCGTGTTTGCGCGATCGGACGACGGCATCACGACGGTCGGCTTCAGCGTCGCACTGGACGGCTGAAGGTTTCAGCTCGCCGGATTCATCCAGGAAGTCCCGGCAGGGCGTCCGGGCAGGTGCAGCGCCGCAGTGGCGGCCGGCGTCTCCGCCAGCAACTGGCCCTTGCGATAGACCTTGAGCCGCGTCGCGCGAAGGCGGATCGCCTCGACAGGATCGCGCGCCTGCAGCAGCACGAAGCTCGCATCGCATCCCGCCTCAAGCCCGTAGCCGTCGAGATGAAACACCTTGGCGGCATTGACGGTGACTGCATCGAAGCACTGCCGGATGCCGCGCTGGCTGGTCATCTGCGCCACGTGCAGGCCCATGTGAGCGACCTCCAGCATGTCGCCCGACCCCATGCCGTACCACGGGTCCATCACGCAGTCGTGGCCGAATGCGACGTTGACGCCCGCGGCCATCAGCTCGGGCACACGCGTCATGCCGCGGCGCTTGGGGTAGGTGTCGTGCCGGCCCTGCAAGGTGATGTTGATGAGCGGATTCGCGATCACGCTGACGCCGCCTTCGGCAATGAGCGGCAGCAGTTTGCTCACGTAGTAGTTGTCCATCGAGTGCATCGAGGTGCAGTGCGAGCCCGTCACCCGGCCTTGCAGACCGAGGCGCTGCGCCTCGAAGGCCAGGGTCTCGATGTGGCGCGACAGCGGGTCGTCGGACTCGTCGCAATGCATGTCGACCAGCTTGCCGCGCCCGGCAGCGATTTCGCACAGCAGCTTCACGCTGGCAGCGCCGTCGGCCATGGTGCGCTCGAAATGAGGAATGCCGCCGACAACGTCGATGCCCTTGTCGAGTGCACGCTTCAGATTGTCGACGCCCCCGGGCGTGCGCAGCACGCCGTCCTGCGGAAAGGCGACGAGTTGCAGGTCGAGGTAGGGTGCCACTTGTCGCTTGACTTCGAGCAGCGCGTCGACCGCGAGCAGGCTCGGGTCGCTGGTGTCCACGTGGCTGCGGATGGCGAGCAGGCCCTTGGCGACGGCCCAGTCACAGTAGGCCAGCGCACGCTCGATCAGCGCATCGGCGGTCAGCAGCGGCTTGAGTTCGCCCCACAGTGCGATGCCTTCGAGCAGCGTGCCGCTTTCGTTGACGCGCGGCAGGCCGTAGCTGAGCGTTGCGTCCATGTGAAAGTGCGGGTCGACGAAGTGCGGCGCTATGAGCAGGCCGCCGGCGTCGACCTTCTGCGCGGCGGGCGCGTCAAGCCCGGCGGTCACTTCGGCGATGCGGCCATCCTGCACGGCGATCGACATGTTGGTGCGGCCGTCGGGGAGGGCAGCGTTCCGGATGAGGAGATCGAGCATCAGCGCTCTCCTTTTCTGTAGGGTTTCATCAAAGCCTGCGGATAGCTTGCCTTGCGAGCCACAAGCACCAGCGCAAGGATCGACAGCAGATAGGGAAGCATCAAGTAAAGCTGATAGGGCAGGAAGGCATCACCCGACTGCTGCAGCCGCAATTGAAGCGCATCGAAAAATGCAAAAAGCAGCGCACCGAGCAGCGCCTTGCCCGGCCGCCACGACGCGAACACCACCAGCGCCACGCAGATCCAGCCACGGCCGTTGATCATGTTGAAGAAGAAGGCGTTGAACGCCGACAACGTGAGGAACGAGCCAGCCACGCCCATCAGCGCCGATCCGGCGACGATCGCGCCTGTGCGCGTGGCCGCGACCGACACACCCTGGCCTTCAGCCGCCTGCGGGTTCTCGCCGACCATGCGAACGGCCAGGCCCATGGGCGTGCGATGGAGCATGTACGCGATGACGGGCACCAGCAGCAGCGCGAACAGCGTGAGCGGCGTCTGCGCCGAAAGCACCGGGATATGCAGCCACTCCATGGGCGCGAACGGCGTGACCGTTGGCGGCGTGTTGACCTTGGGAAAGCTCACCCGATAGCCGTAGTAGCTCAATGCCGTCGCCAGCAATGTGATGCCCAGGCCGGAGACGTGCTGCGACAACGCCAGCCCCACGGTGAGAAACGCATGCAACAGCCCAAAAACTGCGCCCGTGAGCGCCGCCACGCCGACGCCCACCCACAGCGGCGCACCTGCATACACCGCCAGCCAACCCGCGAAGGCGCCCGCGACCATGATGCCCTCGATGCCGAGGTTCAGCACGCCCGCCCGCTCGCACAGGAGCACACCCAGCGTGCCGAAAATCAGCGGCGTGGCAATGCGCAGCACCGCCACCCAGAAGGCGGCGTTCGAAAGGATGTCGAGCACGTCGCTCATTTCCAGCGCACCCGGTACTGAGTGAGCAAGGTCGCCACCAGCACGGCGATCAGCGAGGCCGCGACGATCACGTCCGCGATGTAGGTGGGCACGCCGATCGCGCGGCTCATCGTGTCCGCACCGACCAGCACGCCTGCCACGAACACCGCCGCGGCCAGCACGCCCAGTGGATGGAGCCCCGCCAGCATCGCAATCACGATGCCGCTGTAGCCATAGCCCGGTGACATGTCCAGCGTGACATAGCTCGTGCGGCCGGCCACCTCGATCGCACCCGCCAGCCCGGCCAGCGCGCCGGACAGCAGCGCGACCAGCACTACCGTGCGGGTGACCGGCACGCCCGCGAACTGCGCAGCCCGCGCGTTCGCACCGACGGCGCGAATATCGAAGCCGATCACCGTGTACTTGAAGAGCACCCAGACGAGCACGGCCAACGCCCCGGCCCACAGCAGGCCGGTATGGACGCGGGTCTGCGCGATCAGCTTGTCGAGCTCCAGATCCGGTTGCAGCGAAACGCTCTGCGGCCATCCCATCGCGCTGGGGTCCTTCATCGGCCCGTCCAGCATGGCAGATACGCCGAGCAGCACGATGAAGTTGATCAGCAGCGTTGTCACGACTTCGTCCACGCCCAGCTTGTTCTTCATGAGTGCGGGGCCGAGCAGCAGCAGGGCGCCCGCCGTCGCGGCGGCCAGCATCATCAGCGGAAACAGCAGCCAAGTGGGCAGATCGAATCCAGTGCCGCCATGCAGGCC
>DASXLF010000404.1:0-1830 GCA_036496405.1 Steroidobacteraceae bacterium
CAGGTACAGCGTTCCGGTGTGGCGCAGCCTGCCAGCGGCAGGCTTGGCGCTTCGCGCAGCAGATAGCGCTTGTCGACGCCGCCACGACCGGCGGCCTGACACTCGAGCGCCGGCAGCAACGACACCGCCCGAAAGTCCGCGCCGAGTTTCGAGCGGTTGGAGGCACCGCGGCCTGCGGACTTAGGCCGCGATGCGGCTACGGTCGTTCCACCGAACAGAGACTTGAACAGTTCAATCATGCGCGCCCTCCCGATGATTGCAGCTCGATTCTAGGGCGCGCGGGCAGCGGCGTAGGCCGGTTTTCACTTAAACGGCGCCGGTCGACATAACGGTGCCGCGGCCGGTGTCTTTGCTGCAGCGCTACGCGCTGAGTAGATGTGACGGTGCGCGCACAATCGCGCGCAACTGTAAACAATGACAGTTGCGTGAAAACGCGCGCTTGAGGCTATTTTTGCCGGCAAAATCGTGCGCTGCAGTTTTTACATTACGTCTGCGGCAGCAGCGACATTTGGACAATAAACCTGTGATGTGCTCGGTGTTTATTTCGCCCGCCGATACCGACCATGGACGGCACGAGGTCGAATGATGCTGCTCGGAATCGCTCAATACCGGTGCCGCGATAAAGCGGCGCGCGCCCGCCTCCCGGCGGCTGCCGGAGCGTCGTGAGCCGACGCGTTTTGATCATCGATCACGATGCCAGCCAGCTGCTGCTGGCCGCGACCGTGCTCGAGATCGGCGATTTCGAGGTGCTGCAGGCGGCGCACGCCGAACAGGCACTGACGATGCTGGATCGAGCGCTGCCGGATCTGATCCTGGTGGATGTCTCGCGACCCGATATGGTCGGGCTGGGGCTGGCGCGTCAGCTGAAGACCGATACGCGCCTGAAGCGGATACCGATCGTGGCGCTGGTGGGGCCGGCAATCGAGCGCGCCGCGGAACAGGCGCGTCAGGCCGGCTGCGTCGGCTCGATCGCCAAGCCCATCGATGGCCGCGATTTCGCCCTGCAGGTGACCTCCTATCTGGCCGAATCAGCCGGCGCCAAGCGTTTTCTGATCGTCGATGATTACCCGGCCCACCTGGAGTTGCTGCGGCTGCGGCTCGAGGCTGCCGGTCACGCGGTGGTATGCGCCGTGAACGGCATCGAGGCGCTCGCGGTGCTGGGACGCGAGCACGCGCGCATCGACGGCGTGGTCTCGGACATTCTGATGCCGCAGATGGATGGCTACAGCCTGTGCCAGGAAATTCGCCGCAGCAGGCTATTCGGCGGTCTGCCGTTCGTGCTCTATAGCGGCACGCACAGCAGCGCCGAGGATCGACGGCTCGCGGATGAGGCCGGTGCCGACGCCTTCGTCGAAAAGCCGGCCCCGATTCAGGCCATTCTCGGCGGCTTGGGCACGGGCGCGCAGCGCAAGCGTCCGGCCAACGGCTCAGACACTGCACGGTTGCAGGCGCCGGTGCTGAAGCAATACAGCGAATCGCTGGTTCGCAAGCTGGAGGAGAAAAGCACAGCGCTGGCCCAGGCTGAGGCACGCCTGTCCGGACTGGTCGAGGCGGCCCTGGACGCGATCATCACGGTCGATGAACACGGCACCACGCTGCTATTCAATTCCGCGGCCGAGATCATGTTTGGCTATTCACGCGCCGAGGTCATCGGCCGCGAGATCGACACCTTCGTGCAACGTCCGCCGGACCCGGACGGCCGCGAGCTGCTGTCGATGTCGCCACCCGACCTGGCGGCGCATCCGAGCGGCCTGCGCACCGTCTGGGGAGTGCGCCGCGATGGCAGCGAGTTTCCGCTGGAGGCGTCGGTGTCCTGGCTGGATACCGCAC
>DASXLF010000405.1:0-1549 GCA_036496405.1 Steroidobacteraceae bacterium
CCGACAGGTACCACACCTCTGCCAGCTGAAAATGCGCCTGCCGTGAAGTGCGATGGCCGGGATCGCAAAGATTCCCACGCGCATGGCGCTGCTCGCGAGCGAAGGCCAGGTATTGCCCAGCGCCTGGAAAATACTAGAACAGGTGAAGACAAGGCCGATGCCAACGAAATTCCAGGAGGTGATGCGCAGGTATTCCCCGCCTACGCCGACCACGTCCGGATCGCTGCTGAACGCATGGATCAGTGCCGGTCCCTGCCACTGGCAGAGCAAGGTGAGGGAAGCCATCACGGCGCAACTCGCCAGCACCGCCGCACGAAACGTCGCGCGAACCCGATCGGCCCGTCTCGCGCCGAAGTTTTGACCCGCGATCGGCGCCGCGGCAAAGGCGATCGCCATCGCGGGACCAAAGATCGACTGCATGATGCGCGAGCCGATCCCGAATCCTGCCTGTGCGGCCGCGCCAAAGTCGCGAATGATCCAGTAGACGACGGCGCTGAACAGACCGACGAGCGCAAACTCCCCGCCCGCGGGGAAGCCGATTTTCAACATGCGGCGCCAGGTGGCGAATTGCGGACGCCATTGCGCCGGGTCGAAGCCACATATGTTTCCAGCCGCACGAAGTAGATTGTCAGCAACGCAACTCCGGCCGCCACGGCCAGCGTGCTCGCGAGGCCGGCGCCGGCGACTCCCAGCGGATGACCGGTGCCCCATCCGGCAATCAGGATCGGCGCCAGGATGGTGTTGAGCACGACCGTGAACGCCTGCACCATGAGCGTCGGCTTGACGATGCCGGTGCCGCGCAGCGCGGAACCCATGACCACGAGCGCGAACTGCAGGGCAAGGCCTGGGATGAACCAGTGCAGATAGATGCTGCCGGCACGCATGGTCGCCTCATCGGCACTCAGTGCGCGCATATAGGGACCGGTCAGCGCGTAACCCCCGGCGAGCGTGGCCACTGCACAGGCCACCGACAGCGCGACCGACTGATTGAAGATGTGGTTGACTTCGTGCCGGTGCTTGCGTCCAACGGCGTGCGACATGAGCGCCACCGTGCCGATTCCCAGCATCTGGGTCAGCGCCAGGACCGCGAACATCACGTTACCTGCTGCGCCGACCCCGGCAATCGCGGCGTCGCCCAGGCGGGCCACGAAATAAAGGTCCACGACGTAGTAGAGCGTCTGCAACAACATCCCGCCCGCGATGGCGCCAGCCATCGCGACAAGATGGCCATCGATCGACCCCTCGGTGAGATCTTTCATGCGACTCCCGACTGGATTCGCGACGACGCGTCTGTGCGCTGCTTCACGCTGCGCTCGCAGCCCGACGCGCTTTTGGTGCCGTTATTAGAGCACGACGCCGCATTGCGCTGCGTCATGATCCGGGCCTGCGCAGATCGCTGCACCGTCGCTGGAGAAAGCGGCGGACGGCAGGGTCGGATTCGAGGCCGATCGCGCGTTCATAGGCCTGTTCGGCCGCGTCGACATCACCGGTGCGGGCGAGGAGCCCTGCGCGGGCGGCCCAGTACGGTTGATAGTCTGCAAGCCGAGCA
>DASXLF010000406.1:0-2945 GCA_036496405.1 Steroidobacteraceae bacterium
CTGGCTGGTGAAGAATCACCTGCTGCTGTCAATGACCGCGCAGAAGCAGGACATCGCCGATCCCCAGGTAATTAATGACTTCGCCCGCAAGGTCGGCGATGAATCACACCTCGATTATCTGTACACGCTCACCTGCGCCGATGTTCGTGGCACCAACCCGAAATTGTGGAACTCGTGGAAAGCCGCTCTGTTCAATGAGTTCTACGAACGCGTCAAGCGGGCGCTGCGCCGTGGACTGGAAACCCCGGTGGATCAGGATGAGCTGATGCGCGAGCATCAGGACAGCGCGCGCAGCCTGTTACGCGGCTCGGGCATGCAAGCCGCGGCGATCGAGCGCGCCTGGGCGCCGCTGCCGACCGTGTATTTTCTGCGGCATTCTCCTGAGGAGATCGCGCGGCATACACGCGCGCTGGCCGGAGCCGGCGAAGCCAACGCCGATGAGGCGCTGGTATCAGTGGAACCACGCAGCGAGCTGGGCACGACCGCGGTGATGATCTATGCGCCGCACCGTCGCCATGGGTTTGCACGCGCGACTGCGGTGCTAGACCAGCTTGGATTGAACATTCTCGAGGCGCGCATCACGCCCGTGGGCAACGGCTTCTCGCTCGACTCCTATCACGTGCTCGAGGAGGATGGCACCCCGGTGAGCGATGCCGAGCGCCGCGTTGAAATCGAACAGGCGCTCTGGGGCTCGCTGCAGCGGCCGGAAGAGGCGCCGCTGGTGGTGTCGCGGCGCCCCACTCGACAGATGCGGGTATTCAAAACCGCGACTCAGATCGCGATCAGTGTCGATGAGCGCAATCGCCGCTCGGTGTTGGAACTCACCGCCGGAGACCGTCCCGGCTTGTTGTGCGATGTCGGCAAGGTGCTGTGGGAGGAGCGTGTGGATCTGCATGCCGCCAAAATCAGCACCCTGGGCGAGCGTGCGGAAGACGTGTTCTACATTACCGATCGCTCCGAGCAACCTTTGGATGAAGCCACCGCGGAGCGACTGCGGCTGCGTCTGACCGACGCACTCGCTCAACGCCTGACATGAATCCCGGCCTGGCGCGGCTGCAAACGTACCCGTTTGAGCGGCTGCGCGCGTTGCTGGCGGACGCCACGGCACCCGCGGGACTGCAGAACATCGGCCTATCGATCGGCGAGCCCAAACATGCGCCGCCAGCCTTCGTGATCGATACTCTGGCGGCGAACCTCAACCAGCTCGACAGCTATCCGCTCACGCGCGGCTTGCCGCAACTGCGCGCGGCGATGGCCGCGGCACTGCAACGGCGATTTCTCCCGGCCACGGCGCGGCTCGATCCTGAAACCATGGTGTTGCCGGTCAATGGCACCCGCGAAGGCCTGTTCGCTTTCGTGCAGGCCATGATCGACCCGAGCCGCGAAGCGCTGGTGGCAATGCCCAATCCGGGCTACCAGATCTACGAGGGTGCGGCGCTGCTGGCGGGCGCAGAACCCTATTTTATGAACACCAGCGCCGCCGACGGTTACCTGCCCGATCTGGATGCCGTGCCGCTCGCCGTATGGCGCCGCTGTCAGCTGCTGTTTTTGTGCTCGCCCGGCAATCCCACCGGTGCCGTGCTACCGCTGGCGTACTTGCGTGCGGCGCTGGATCTGGCCGAGCGCTATGACTTCGTGATTGCTGCCGACGAATGCTATGCCGAGCTGTACCTCGATGAGTCCCGGCCCAGCGCAAGTCTGCTGCGCGCCGCGGCCGAGCACGGCAATCCGGAGTTTCGGCGCTGCGTGGTGTTTCACAGCCTGTCCAAGCGCTCGAGTCTGCCGGGATTGCGCTCGGGATTGGTCGCCGGCGAGGCGGCGCTGATCGAGCGTTTCCTGCTCTACCGCACCTATCACGGCTGCGCCATGCCGTTGCCCGTCCAGCTGGCGAGCATCGCCGCCTGGAGTGACGATGCGCACGTGGATGCCAACCGGCGTCTGTATCAACAAAAGTTCCAGCGGGTGTTGCCCATTCTGGAGCCGGTAATGCCGCTGGCATTGCCCGACGGCGGCTTCTACTTGTGGCCGCGTGTGGACGACGACGATGCGCGCTTCGCGCGCGCCCTGTATGAGCGCGCGAACCTGACCGTGCTGCCGGGCAGTTTCATGGCGCGCACCGCGCACGGGGAGAATCCGGGCCGTGGCCGGGTGCGCATCTCGCTGGTACCGGAGCTGGCGCGCTGCCTCGAGGCCGCCGAGCGGCTGCGGCGGTTTCTGCTCAATCGGCCTGCAGGCGCGCAATGAAGCCGTTGCACCAGCTGCTGATGGAATTGCTGCGCAATATCTTCAGCATGGCATCGTGCCGGCTGCGCCGTTCCGCCAGCGGCATCGCCAGGGCCTGGCGCAGCGCCAGTGCCACGGCACTGCGATCGTACGGGTTCACCAGTAAGGCATCGTTCAGCTCGCGCGCCGCCCCAGCCATGCTCGAGAGCACCAGCACACCCGGATCCTCCGCATCCTGTGCCGCCACGAACTCCTTGGCCACCAGGTTCATGCCATCGCGCAGCGGCGTGACCACCGCCACATTGGCCACGCGCAGAAAGCCGCTCAGCGTTTCGTGCGGGAAGTCCTTGTTCAGATAGCGCAGCGGCGTCCAGTCAGTGTCCGCGTACTGGCCGTTGGTGCGCCCGGCCGCGTGTTCCAAGGCGTCGCGAATGTCGGCATAGGCGGGGACATCGGTACGGCTCAGTGGCGCGATCTGAATGAATGCCACATTACCCAGCAGCTCGGGGGTAGATTCGAGCAGGGTGCGGTATGAGGCGAAACGCTGCACCAGACCCTTGCTGTAATCCAGCCGGTCAACGCCGATCATGAGTTTACGTCCCAGCAGGCCAGCCAGCAGACGCTTCACCTGATCATCCTCGCGGGCCGCTGCCGCCGCGTGCGTGGCGATGGCGTCGACATCAACGCCGATGGGAAACACGCCCACGCGCACGCGCCGGCCG
>DASXLF010000407.1:0-14505 GCA_036496405.1 Steroidobacteraceae bacterium
CATCGCGAAACTCCACGTCACCGCGTGCCCGGCCCAGCGTACGCGTGCCGCCCTCATGTTCGCTGTCGGCGTCGAGCACCTCGAACACGCTCGCGCCGCCGGCGATGCCCTGCTGCAGCGGGCCGGCGACGTTGAGCACGCGGCGCAATGGCTGCGTCAGCTGAATCAATGCAATCAGGAACGGGACAAACGTGGCGATCGACAGCACGCCGGCGGCCATTTCACGATTGGCGATGAACAGCACACCCGCCAGACCCAGGGCGTAGAACATCTGCACCGTCGGGTTGCTACTGGCGCGGGCGGAAATCAGACGCACGTTGGTGCGGCGATTGAGCTCGTTGGCGGTCTCGAACAGCGCCCTGATATGAGCCTGGGCGTTGAATACCTTGACCACGCGGTGCGCATCCAGGGCCTCCTTCGACACGCGCGTAACATCGCCCATGGAATTCTGGATGCGCGTGCTGTAGCGGCGGAAACGGATGTTGACGTTTCGTACCAGCCAGGCTATCAGCGGCGCGACCGTGAGCCCGTACAGCGCCAGTTTCCAGTTGAGCCAGAACAGCATGCCGATGTTGAACACGATGGCAAGTGAATCGCGAATGATCACGGTCAGGGAATCGGTGGTCGCGGAAGCCACGAGCTCGGTGTTGTAGGTCAGCCGCGTGAGCATCGTGGCGGAGGAATCCTGATCGTACTGCGAGGTCGGCAGGCGCAGATATTGTCCGAACAGGTCGCTGCGAATGGCCTTGATGACCTGGCGTCCGACCCAGGACGGGAAATAACTGGCGAGGTAGTCGCCGCCACCGCGCACCAGGAAGATCACGATCACGCCCAGCGGCAACAGCGCCAGCACCCGCGGATTCTGTTGCAGCGCCAGGGTATTCTGCAGATAGGTCTTGATGAAGTAGACGGTGATCAGGTCGGTGCCGGCGTACATGATCATGCCCAGCACGCCCAGCGAGTACATGCCGACGTACGGCTGCGCATAGCGCAGCAGCCGCCGGTAGACATTGCGCGCCTGGTAGAGATTCGAGGCGCTGGCAGGGCTGCCGGGCGCGGCGGCCGTCAAGGCGAACCCGCGCCCGTCTCGTTGACCGTAGCCACGTTCATTTGCGTAAAGCCCAGCCGGCCCAGCACATCCATCGCGGTCACGACCGCCTGGTGAGTGGCACGGCCATCGGCGCGGATGGTGACTGGCGCGGTGCGGGCCGCGACCGGCGCGCTCTTGAGAATGGCGGCGCGCAGCGTGTCGGGGCCGGAGTTGACCAATTCACGCCCGTTCACCAGGTAGGCGCCGCCGGCGCTGACCGTGATCACCAGTCCGTCGCTGGCGGTGCGCTCGGCGGCCTGCGCATTGGCCTGCGGCAGACGAATGCGCAGCCGGCCTTCGGTCGAAAAGTTCGACGACAGCATGAAGAACACCACCAGCAGCAACACCACATCGATGAGCGAGATGACGTTGATCTCCGGTTCCTCGGCGCGGCGCGGCTTGAGATTCATGGGGTCACGCTTGCGCCGCTTTGGCCTTGGGGGACGGCACTGAAGCCGCCGCAGGCATGGGCGGCGCTGGCGATGCGGGCGCGGCCGGTGCTTCGGCCGGTCTGCGTCCGGCGGCATCGACCGCATCCACCAGGCGCAGCGCGTTCTTCTCCATCTCGACCACAATGCGCTCGACGCGGCCGCGCAGATAGCGATACATGATCAGTGATGGAATCGCCACCGATAGTCCGGCGGCGGTCGCCACCAGCGCCTCGGCGATGCCGCCGGATAGCATGCGCGGATCGCCGGCACCGCCGGCATTGAGGGCATTAAAGGCCTTGATGATGCCGGTGACGGTACCCAGCAGTCCCAGCAGCGGCGAGACCCCGGCGATGGTGCCCAGCGTATTGAGATAGCGTTCGAGTTCGTACACCACGTGCCGGCCGGTGTCCTCCAGCCGCTCCATGAGTATCTCGCGCGGGCGATGGCGATTCTCCAGCCCGGCGGCCAGCAACCGGCCGAGGGGAGAATTGTGCTGCAGAGCCAGGATGACCTTGTCGTTGATCTGGTGCGCTTCCACCAGTTTCCACACTTTCTGCATCAGATCGGGCGGCAGGACGCGCCGATCCTGTAGCGTCCAGAGCCGTTCCAGTGTGATAGCCGCGGCGACCACGGAGCACAGCATGATGGGCCACATCAGTGCCCCGCCCGCCTGCACGATTTCCCACATTTCTCGCGTCGACTCCTGCTGGTTTCAGCCGCGGCGGGCGCATGATACCTAAAGCGCGCCGCCCACAGCGCAAATTCGAGACCGCGCTCGTATGGCCATCAGCGCGCAACTGTTAAAGTCGCACCGCTATGCCACGCAGACTCGTCAAAAAACTGGCTCAGATGCTCCAGGAGCGGCGCCATAAATGGTACCTGAGCGTGTTTGGCGATCGCCTGACCGATTCGAATCTGTGGTCGCTGAACCGGCACGCGATCACCGCGGCATTCGGCGTCGGCATCGCCGTCAGCTTCATCCCACTGCCGGTGCATCTGCCCCTGGTGGTGTTGGCGGCAATCTGGTGGCGGCTGAATCTGCCGGTGGCCATCGCCGCCACTTATGTCGTCAATCCTTTTACCATGGTGCCAATTTACTATGCCGCCTATCGAATCGGCATAGCGCTGCTGCACAACCGCCCGCACCATTTTGAATTTCAGTTGACCTGGAACTGGCTCGAGCACGGGCTCGGACCGGCATGGAAGCCATTTCTGCTGGGCTGTCTGGTGTGCAGCATCGTCTTCGGCCTGACCGGGCGCTTCGCGCTCGAGTATTTCTGGCGCGCGGCTACCATGCGCCGCTACCGCGAGCGCCGCGAGCGCCGTCGCAGCTACAAGCTGGTCGGTTGACGCAGCACACCGCTGTCGAGCTCCAATACCCGGTCCATCCGTGCGGCCAGCCTGGGGTCATGAGTCACGACCACGAGGCTCGTGCCCAGCTCGAGGTTGAGTTCCAGCATCAGTGCAAACACCTGCTCGGCATTGCGGCCGTCGAGATTGCCGGTGGGTTCATCCGCCAGCACCAATTGCGGTGCCGTAACCAGAGCGCGCGCCACGGCGGTACGCTGACGCTCGCCGCCGGATAGTTGATGCGGGCGATGATCGAGCCGCTCCTCGAGCCCCACTCGCGCCAGCAACGCACGTGCCTGCGACATGGCACTCGCGGTCGGCTGGCGCCGCACCAGCAGCGGCATCGCCACGTTCTCCAGCGCCGAGAACTCCGGCAGCAGGTGATGAAACTGATAGACAAAGCCGATGTTGCGGTTGCGCAGCTCGCCGCGTTCGCGTTCCGACAAGGCGTGCAGATCGCGGCCACCGATCTCGACCACTCCGGCGTCCGGACGATCGAGTCCGCCGAGAATCTGCAACAACGTGGTCTTGCCGGAGCCGGAGGCGCCGATGATGGCCAACCGCTCGCCGTGCTTGACTTCGAGTTCCACGCCGGCAAGCACTTGCAGCATGGTCGAGCCCTCGCGAAAGCCGCGCTGTACGCCGCGCGCCGACAGCACCGCGGTGTGGGCGTCAGTCATGGCGCAATGCCTGCGCCGGCTGGGTGCCGGCCGCGCGCCAGGCCGGATACAGCGTCGCCAGTGCGCACAACCCGAAGGCGACGGCGCATATACGCAGCACATCGCGCCATTCCGCGTAAGCGGGCAAATCACTCATGAAGTACACCTTGGCGTCGAGAAAATGGGTTCCGAGAAGCCGCTCGAGCCCATGCACCAGCGCTTCGAGATTTGCCGCCAGCGCCAGTCCGAGCGCCGCGCCCGCGGCAGTGCCGGCCAGACCGATGAAGGCGCCCTGAATGGTAAAGATCGCCAGCACGTTGCGCGGTGCGGCACCGATGGTGCGCAGGATCGCGATGTCGGCGCGTTTTTCCTTGACCACCATCACCAGCGTGGCGACGATGTTGAATGCCGCCACCGCCACTACCAGCAGCAGTATCACGAACAGCATTGATTTGGTGATCTCGATGGAGCGAAAGAAGTTGGCGTGATTGCGCGTCCAATCGCTGATGTAGTAGCCGCCACCAAGACTTACCGCCAGATCCCGCACCAGGCGCGGGGCATTGAACGGATCGCTGAGCGCCAGTCGCACGCCGCTGACGCGATCCCCCATCTGATAGATGCGCGCCGCATCGTGCAGATTCACCAACGCCAGGGCGCGATCGAACTCGTACATTCCCGAGTGAAATATACCGGCGACGTGAAAGCGGCGCATTCGCGGCTCGATTCCGGCGGGCGTGACATCGCCCTGCGGGGCGATCAGAACCAGATCATCGCCGATACGGGCCGCCAGCGCGGTGGCCAGCGCATCGCCTAGGATGATGCGATAACCGCCGTCGGTCAGATCTTCGATGTGACCACCTTCGATGCGCTGCGCAAGACCCACGGCGCGTCGTTCCTGCTCGGGCTGCACGCCGCGAATCGTGGTACCGGCGGTATAGGAGCCGTGCATTAGCAGCGCCTGCGCTTCGATGTAGGGCGCCGCGGCCAGCACCCCCGGCATCTTGAGCGCGTGCGCCTGGTCCGCGCGCCAGTCCTTGAGGCTGCCGTCGAGTCCCATGAGCGTGGCATGCGAGGTCACACTGAGAATGCGGCTCTTGAGTTCGCGCTCGAAACCATTCATCACCGAAAGCACCACGATCAGCACCGCAACGCCGATCGCCAGCCCTGATACGGATACCACGGAAATGAAGGACAGGAAACCGCGCCCCTGCGTGGCACGCAGATAGCGCGTGCCCACCAGCCATTCGTAGGACAGCCGCATGCTATTCGTAGCGCAAAGCGTCTGCGGGCGGCGTGGCGGCCGCGCGCAACGCCGGGTAGATGGTAGACAGCAGCGTCAGACCAAAGGCGGCGGCGGCAATCCACACGACATCGTGCAGATGCAACTCCGACGGAATGGTGGTGATGTAATACACCTGGGCATCGAGAAAGTGAAAGCCCAGGGCCCGCTCCAGCACCGGTACGATGGTATCGACGTGACGGGCCACGAGCACGCCCAGGGCCAGGCCGCCGGCCACACCGAACCAGCCGATGGCGAGTCCCTGGGTGATGAAGACCTGCAGAATGCTGGCCGGTGAGGCGCCAAGGGTACGCAGAATGGCGATATCGGTACGCTTGTCGTTGACCACCATGACCAGCATCGCCACGGTATTAAATGCCGCGACCGCAACGATCAATAGCAGAATGAGCGCCATCATGGTTTTTTCGATTCGGATGGCGCGAAAATAGTCGGCATTGTCTTCGGTCCAATCACTGCTGCGATAACCGGCACCCAGGACCGCGCGCACGGCCGGCATGAACCGGTTCACCTGCAGTGCGTCGGTAAAGCGCAGCCGCAGTCCACTGCTACCGTACGCAAGCGGCGCGAAAGCGCGCACATCCGCGATCTGCGCCAGTATCAGGGAATTGTCGAGATCCTCCAGCCCCGCCTGAAACACCGCCCCGACCGTGAACTGACGCAGCCGCGGCTCGGGCAGCCCCGAGTCCGAGGCCATGGGCACCAGCAGTGTCAGTGTGTCACCGACCCGGAGCCCGAGCTGATCGGCGATGTCACGACCGACGATCACGGCATTGCTGCCCGGCTGCAGGACCTGCAGTGTGCCTTCCACCAGCAGTGGACTGACATCGGCGACATGCCGCTCCTGCTCCGGGTCGATCCCGCGCAGCAGCACCGGCAGCATGTCCGCCCCGCGCACCGCCAGCGCCGTCAGTTCGATGTAAGGCGAAACCCCGATCACTCCGGGCAGCGCCTGCAAGCGCTGACGCAGCGCCCGGTCGGCGTCGGCGGCGGGCACGCCCTCATTGACCACATGCGCCTGGGCACCCAGGGCCAGCAGCCGGTCGCGCAGCTCGCCCTCGAAGCCGTTCATGACCGAGAGTATGACGATCAGTGCCGCGACACCCAGCGACACACCGGCCAGGGACACCCAGGTGATCAGCGAAACGAAGAATTTGTGTTGCCGCGAGCGCACATAGCGCAGGCCTATGAACACTGGCAGCGGCTGAAACATCGGCAGGCATTAAAGCACACGCCACCCGGAAACTGGACCTGGATCACAGAAACGGGTCAGGGTTGCCGGTCACGACGAGGCGGCATCTTGGCCCGGTGCTATAGTCGGCTTCCATGGATCCCAACGCGAAAAGGTGCGCTATGACAGGCACATGCAAGACTAAGGCTCCACTATTGCCCGCGTGGCTGGCGGCGCTGGCGATCGCGCTCACAGTCCTGATCAGCGGCACGGTGCGGGCCGAGACGATAGTCATCGACGATCAGGTGAGCGTGGTCGCGTCCGATGTGGCCAGGCCCGGTCGCGGTATGACCATGAAGAGTGTCGAGGCCAAGTTCGGTGCGCCGCAGGAGCGGCACCCGGCAGTCGGCAAGCCGGCGATCACGCGTTGGGATTACCCCGCCTTCTCGGTATTTTTCGAGAATCAGCAGGTCATTCACGCCGTGGTGACCGTGGCCTCCTGAGGCACTGCTAGAGTTCGCGCAACCCCGCGGTAACCGGCATGCGCGCCGCGCGCAGTGCCGGAAACAGGCCACCGACGAAGCCGATGGCCAACGCCCACTTCAAGCCCGTCCACAGCAACGCGGGCGAGACTTCGAACGAAAACACCACTTGGCTGAAGTTGGATCCCAGGGTCGACGCCGTGTAGTGGTCGAATATCGACCAAGCCAGGCCGGCGCCGATCAGCCCGCCCAGCAGCGCCAACAGCATGGTTTCCAGCAGCACCGATATCACCACCGGAACGCCGCGAAAGCCGATCGCACGCAAGGTGGCAATCTCGCGCGTGCGCGTGGCCACGGCCGCGTACATGGTATTGAGGGCGCCGAACACGGCACCGATTGCCATGATCGAGCCCACCGTGATGCCCAGTATGCGAATGAAGTGTGACAAGCCAGCGGACTGCTCGGAGTAGTACGCGCGCGTGGTCTTGGCATCAACCTTGAGTCGTGGATCGCTGGCAATCGCGGCTTTGAAGGCATCCAGGTCCGCGGCCGAATGCAGGCGCAGGATCACGGAGGTGACGCTGCTGCCACGCCGATAAACCGGTCCGACGATGTCGGCATCGCCCCAGACCTCGCTGTCATAGGCGTCGCCGGATTCGAACGCGCCCACTATGGTCCAGCTCTGGCCGTTGAGTTTGATGGTCGATCCCAACTCCATGCCGGCGAACTGGGCTCGCGCCCCCTTGCCGGCAACCAGTTCGCGCAGGCCGGGCTTGAACTTGCGCCCCGCCGTGATTTTGAGATTTGGGCGCAGGTCCCAGGCACGTTCGCCTACGCCGCGCAGTTCCACATTGGCATCCAAGCCAGTGGCTTTCTTCGGCAGCGACGCCACCAGCACCAGCTCGGGCGAGGCCAGCGGCTGCGAATCGGCATTCCGGACCACTTGCGGCAACTGCGACAGCACGACGACGGTGTCATGTTCCAGTACCGAGTTGAGTTCGGTCTGCGCGCCGGCGCGCACCACGATTACCGTGTCGTCAGTTCCGGTCTGCTTGAGCGTGGCTTCGAATCCCGCACCCATCGCCAGCACGGCCACCAGTACGCCGACCACGCCGGCGATGCCGACGACCACCACCAGCGAGGATCCGAGACGCTGTGGAATGGTCAGCAGCCCAACCTGTGCCACCGACCAGGTCTGGTGCCCCGCCCTGGTCCCCGCCAGCCACAGCGCCAACAGCAGCAGTAATGCCGCCAGCAGCCACCAGGGCGCGAACACCAGCAACGCCATCACCGCCACCAGCATGATGAGCGTGGACAGCGCGCTGCCGGACTTGCGCCACAGTGAAGACTGTCTTTTCAAGGCGACCGCCGATCAGCGCGCGGCCAGCGCATCGACGATACGCAGGCGCATGCCCCGTCGCGCCGGCAGCGCACCGACGATCAGCCCAATCACAATCATCAAACCCAGGCCTCGCAGCCAGATTTCACTGCCCACCGGACTCAGCGGCAGACTGGCGCCGACATTGGCCTTGAGTATGCTCACCGCGATCCCCGCCAGCAGCAAACCGGTCGCCCCGCCCAGCACGATCAGCAGCACCGACTCGGCCAGCAACAGACTCAACACGCTGCGATTGGAAAAGCCAATGGTCTTCAATACCGCAAGTTCTGGAATGCGCTCGCGTACCGCTTGCGCCATGGTATTGCCGGTGAGCAGAATCAACGTAAAGAACACGGCTCCCATAATGGCGGCCACGATCAGGCCGATATCGGCAAACTGGCTGACGAAGCTGGCGTTGAAAGCCTGCTCGGTTTGGGTCTTGGTCTCGTGGTCGGAATTTTCCGAGAGCGAATCGATGGCCTGCGCCACCTGGCCGGCGGCATTGCGGTCGCGAACCCGGCTGATGTACCAGCCGACATTGCCATTGCCGAACGCGCGCGCCTCATCGAAGTAGTCCCAGTTGAAAACCAAAATACTCTCGCGGTCGGCCTGTTTCGGATCGATCTCGTGAAAGATGCCCACCAGGTCGAAGGTCCAGGTATTGCTGCCGCTCTTCTGCGGAAAGATGGTCGCCTCCAACGGGATTTTGTCGCCCAGTTTCCAGTTGAACCGCTTGGCCAGCTTCTCGCCGACCACGGCCCCGGTGCGGGTGTCGCGGAAAGCCTGCCGCTGGACGGCGGGCATTTGCAGTTCCGGATACAGGTCTAGAAAATTCTGCGCCACCGCCTCGTTGGCGAAGAAATTCTTGGGATCCTGGTAGACCCCGCCAAACCAGTTGGCATAGGTGACATCCGCCACGCCCGGCAGGGCCGCGATGCGCGCTTGCAGGCTCTTGGGCAATGACAGGGTGAACGATATTTTGGACACCGTCACCAGCCGATCGACGCCAGCGACGCCGGCGCCAGCATTGGCAAATGCACTTCGCACGGAGTCGAGCAGACCGAACAGCAGGAAGGCGGCGAGCACCGACAGCAGCGTGAAGGCGGTACGGGTCTTGCGCCGGAGCAATGCCGCCCAGATCAGATCGAAATACTTCACGCCGACACGGACTCGGTGCGCTCCACGAGCGTGCCCTTATCCAGATGCAGGGTATGGGTCGCGAATTCTGCAGCCTTGGGGTCGTGCGTGACCATGATGATGGTTTTGCCGTGTTCGCGGTTGAGCTGCTGCAGCAGGCCCAGAACTTCCGCCGCCGACTGGCGGTCCAGATCGCCGGTGGGTTCATCGCACACCAGCAGCGTGGGATCGGAGACGATGGCGCGGGCGATAGCCACACGCTGTTGCTGGCCACCGGAGAGTTCCCCGGGCTTGTGCGCGGAGCGATCGGCCAGACCGACCAGTTCGAGCGCTATGCCGGCGTTGCGCCGTCGCTGCGTCGCCGATAGACGGGTCAACAGCAGTGGCAGCTCGACGTTCTTGCGCGCCGACAGCATCGGCAACAGGTTGTAGAACTGGAACACGAAGCCGACGTGTGCGGCGCGCCACTTCGCCAGTGCACTCTCCGACAGCTGATCGATGCGCTGCTCGCCCACGGTGATGCTGCCGTCGGTGGGAGAATCCAGGCCGCCGATAAGATTCAGCAAGGTGGTCTTGCCCGAGCCCGATGGCCCCATGAGCGCCACGAAATCGCGTGACTGAATGTCCAAATCAACGTGATGCAGCACCTCGATCTGCTGCTTGCCGCGTTCGTAAACCTTACTCAAGTGCCGCAATTCAACCAATGCGCCCATGCCATGCCTCACTGCCAGCAATTGCAAATACTACACGCTGTCCGCCGCGTCCGATGCGCGACATGATAGCCCTGCCTGCACAGGTGGCGTAATGAGCTTGAATTCGCGCCGTGGCAGTTTAAGCTCGCGCGCCTCCATGCCGACTCTGCTGCATCCACCTCCACCTGACGCCGCCGTCCGCCATTGGCGTTGGCGCGGACTGCATGGCAGTGCCCGCGCACTGGCGCTGGCCGAGGCGGTGGCGGCCGACAGCCGGCCCTGGGTCTTCATCGCCGCCGATACGCGCGAAGCCGAGCAACTCGCCGCGGAATTGCGTTTCTTTGCCGGTAGCGCCATCGAAATCCTGACCCTGCCCGACTGGGAAGTGCTGCCGTACGACATCTTCTCGCCGCATCCGGACATCGTCTCCGAACGACTGCGCACACTGTCACGGCTGCCGGCGCTGAGCCGCGGCATTCTGCTGCTGACCGTCGACAGCGTACTCACGCGCCTGCCGCCGGTATCCTATGTGCAGGCGCGCAGCTTCGAGCTCCAGCGCGGCGAGCCGCTGGCGATCGAGCCGTTGCGCTTGCGGCTGGCCGAGTCCGGCTACGCCAGCGTCGGCCAGGTGAGCAGCCCCGGTGAATTTGCGCTGCGCGGCTCGCTGTTCGATGTGTTCCCGATGGGCTCCGCCGCCCCGGTGCGCGTGGATCTGCTCGATGAGCGCATCGACACCATCCGCCATTTCGATCCGGAATCACAGCGCTCACTCGACAGCATCGGCCAGCTGCGCCTGCTGCCCGCGCGCGAACTGCCGCTCGACTCCGAATCGGTGCGTGCCTTTCGCCGCCGCTACCGCGCACGCTTTGAGGGCGATATCACGCGCATGAGCGTTTACCGCGGCGTCAGCGACGGTATCGCGCCACCGGGAATCGAGTTTTATCTGCCGCTGTTTTTCGACGCGACCGCACAGATCACCGACTACCTGCCGGCTGATGCGGTCATTGCCAGTGACGCCGGGCTCGATACGGCGCTGGAACGCGCCTGGGAAGCTATCGCCGCGCGCTACGAGGATCGCCGCCACGACATCGAACGGCCGCTGTTGCCGCCGGCCGAAGCGTTCGTCGAACCTGCGGCCCTGCGCGCCGCCTGGCAACTCCGGCCGAGCGTGAACATCGAGCGCTTCGCGGGCAATGAATTCGAACGCAGCGGCGACAGCCACGATTTCGCCACCACCGCGCCGCCCGAATTCCGTCTCGATGCGCGCGCCGCCCAACCGCTCGCGCCGCTCACCAGCTTCCTGGCGAGCTACAGCGGTCGAGTGCTGATTGCAGCCGACTCGCCGGGCCGACGCGAGGTGATCGCCGAGATGCTGGCGGCGCACGGCCGGCGTCCGCGTGCGGTGCAGACCTGGGAGCAGTTCGTCGATGGCGATGCGCTGCTCGCGATCAACGTCGCCGAGGACATGGCGGGGCTCGCGCTGAGTGAACCGCCGCTGCTGTTGCTGAGCGAATCGCAGCTGTTCGGTGCGCGTGCCCGCCAGGAGCGGCGGCGCCGGCGCACCGCGGTCTCCGACCCGGCCGCGATTCTGCGCGACCTGCAGAGTCTCGAGCCCGGCTCACCGGTGGTGCACGAAACCTACGGCGTCGGCCGCTACATCGGCCTGCAGCGCATGGAGATTGCCGATCAGAGCAACGAGTTTCTGGTGCTCGAGTATCGCGACGGCGATCGCGTGTATGTGCCGGTACATGCGCTGCACCTGGTCAACCGCTATACCGGCGGCGCTCCCGAGGCTGCGCCGCTGCACAAGCTGGGCAGCGATCAATGGGCACGCGCACGCCGACGCGCCGCCGAGGCGGTGCGCGACGTGGCCGCCGAACTGCTCGATCTGCACGCGCGCCGCGCCGCGCATCAGGCCGCGCCGCTGGTGGCGCGGGAGCTGGAATATCAGACCTTCGCCAACGGCTTCCCGTTCGAAGAAACCGCCGATCAAGCCGAGGCCATCCGCCAGGTACTCAAGGACATGCAGTCGGTCAAACCCATGGACCGCGTGGTGTGCGGCGATGTCGGTTTTGGCAAGACCGAGGTGGCCATGCGTGCCGCCTTCGTCGCGGTGCAGGCCGGGCGGCAGGTGGCCATGCTGGTGCCGACCACGCTGCTGGCGCAGCAGCATCTGCAGAGCTTCCGCGATCGCTTCGCCGACTGGCCGGTGCGCATCGAGGCGTTGTCGCGATTCCGCTCCAGCGGCGAGACCACGGCCGTGCTGCAGGGACTCGAGCGCGGCACGGTCGACATAGTGATTGCCACCCATCGCCTGCTGCACGCCGATGCCCGGTTCCGCAATCTCGGGCTGATCGTGGTCGACGAGGAACATCGCTTCGGCGTGCGCGACAAGGAGCGGCTGAAGACATTACGCGCGGAAGTGCACGTGTTGACACTGACCGCGACCCCCATCCCGCGCACGTTGAACATGGCGCTGGGCGGTCTGCGGGACCTGTCGCTGATCACGACCCCGCCGGCTGCGCGCCTGTCGATCAAGACTTTCGTCATCGAATGGCACGCGCCGACGCTGCGCGAGGCGGTATTGCGTGAGCTGCGCCGGGGCGGTCAGGTGTACTTCGTCCACAACGAGATCCAGAGCATCGAAAAGGCCGCGTCTGATATTGCCAAACTGGTGCCCGAGGCCGACGTGCGCATCGGCCACGGCCAGATGCGCGAGCGCGAGCTCGAGCAGTTGATGGTCGACTTCTATCATCGGCGCTTCAATCTCCTCGCCTGTACCACCATCATCGAGAGCGGCATTGACGTGCCGAGCGCCAACACCATATTGATCGACCGCGCCGACCGCCTGGGATTGGCGCAGTTGCATCAGCTGCGGGGCCGAGTGGGTCGTTCGCATCACCGCGCCTATGCCTATTTGATCGTGCCGTCACGCAAGCAGCTGGCCGGCAACGCGGCCAAGCGGCTGGAAGCGATCGAATCGCTCGAGGAGCTGGGCGCCGGCTTCGTGCTCGCAACCCATGACCTGGAGATTCGCGGCGCCGGGGAGTTCCTGGGCGAGCAGCAGACCGGCGAGCTAAGCGAGGTCGGCCTGACCATGTATCTGGACATGCTCGAGCACGCCGTGCGGGCCATGCGCGAGGGACGCGAGCCCATGCTCGAGCGGCCGCTGGCTGCGGTCAGCGAAGTGGAGCTGCACGTGGCGGCACTCCTACCCGAGGATTATGTGGGCGATGTGCATCTGCGGCTGGCGCTGTATCAACGTATTGCGGCGGCCGACGCCGTAACGCTGCAGGATATGACCGCGGAACTCATCGATCGCTTCGGCCCGTTGCCCGATCCGGCCAGCCACCTGCTGCAGTTGGCGCGCCTGCGCCTGCGCGCGCGGCAACTTGGCATCCGGCGGCTGGAGCTCGGACCTGCGGGTGGCAGTATTCAGTTCGAGGAACACAACCGGGTCGATGCTCAACGCATCATTGGCCTGATTCAGCGCCAGGCACAGGAATATCGGCTGGAAGGGCCGCTGAAACTGCGAATCACCCGGGCATTGCCCCAGTCCGAGCAGCGGTTTGTGCGCGCCGACGCGCTGCTGGATCATCTGTCAGGGGCCTGAACATGGCGCCCTGCTACCATGGGCCAATGAAGGCGATGTCCTGGGTTCGGCGCCGCGGATGGAGCTGCGCACTGGAGGGTCTGCTGGCGCTGGCGGCCCTTGTCAGTCCGTGCGCGGCCCCGGCACAGTCCGCTGCCAATCTATACACGGTGGAGATCATCGTATTTCGCGACTCCACGGTGGGGGCGGCGGAGGATTGGTCCGTCCCGCCGCAGGGCCGCGGGTTTGGCAATGAAAGCACCCGCGGCGGCACGCCCCAGGTACAGCGCGTGCTACCGCCCGCCGACTACAAGCTCGCGGCTATCGACACCACCCTGCGCAGCAGCGGCGCCTGGCATCCGATCGCGCACGCCGCATGGGTGCAGACCGCTGCAAACTGGGGTACCCACGTGGGCATTTCGCTCGCCGACCTCGGAATCAATGCCCCGGGCTTGTCGGGGATGATTTATCTCGAGCGCGGCACCTATCTGCACCTGGGCGTGGAGCTGACGCTAAGTGCCGGCGCCAACTACACCATCAACGAGATGCGCAGCGTCAAGTACAACGAAAAGCAATATTTCGATCACCCCGCCTTTGGCGTTATCGCCGTGGTGTCTCCGGCAGCCCAGGGCAGCGGAGCGGCGACGCACTAGCCGCTGTTGCCCATGCCGCTGCGCGATCGAGCATTTGCACTGCTGGAAGCCGATAGCCGGGCCCGGCTACAGGATGTGCGCACGCTGTTTCGCGAATACGCCGACTGGCTGAAGGTGGATTTTTGCCTGGCGGGCTTCGAGGCAGAACTTGCCAGCCTGCCTGGCGCCTATGCGCCAACGCGCGGCGGCACGCTGCTGTTGGCGATGCTGGCTGACGAGGCGGCCGGATGCGTGGCGCTGCGCGCGCTCGAACCGGGAGTGTGCGAAATGAAACGACTGTGGGTGCGCGCCCCGCATCGCAGCAGCGGGTTGGGCACGCGGCTCGCGCAAGCGGTGATGGAACGTGCGCGCAAGAGCGGCTATTGCACGTTGCGGCTCGATACCCTCACGCGTATGGACCACGCGCAGAAACTATACGCCAAGCTCGGCTTTCACACGGTGCCGGCCTACTACGACAATCCCTTGGCCGACGCCATCTACATGGAAACGGCGCTGCAACGCTGAAGCGGCCCGACCTCAGTGTTGGATCTGCGGCAGAATCAAAGAGCTGCCGGAATAGCGGCTCCAGGTCTG
>DASXLF010000408.1:0-23847 GCA_036496405.1 Steroidobacteraceae bacterium
GCCGTCCTCGAGAAAACTGCGCTGTTCGCCGCTGGGCAACTGCAGTGGTTTGGTACCGCCGCGGGTAAGTTCCAGCAGCGAGCCCGCCTCCTGCGGCTCGGGGCCCGACTGCGTGCCGGTGCCCAGCAGATCGCCCGGCTGCAGATTGCAGCCGTTGACCGTGTGGTGCGCAATCATCTGCGCAATGTTCCAGTACGCGTGCCGGAAATTGCTATGCGAGAGACGACTGGGAGCCTGGCCGGCGGCGCGCATGGCGGCGGTTTCGATCCAGGCCTCCAACTGAATGTCGATGGCGCCGCTGCGACGCGCCACCTGCCCGTCCAGATACGGTAGCGGCGCAGGCGTTGCCCGCGACCAAGGCAGGCGATAGGGCTCGAGCGCTTCCAGGGTCACGATCCAGGGCGAGATGGTGGTAGCGAAATTCTTACCCAGGAACGGACCCAGCGGTTGGTATTCCCAGGCCTGCAGGTCGCGCGCCGACCAGTCGTTGAGAAGGCACAGACCAAAGACGTGCGATTCGGCCTGATCGATGCTGATGCGGCTACCTAGAACGTTGCCCTCGCCTATGAACACACCAAGCTCCAGTTCGTAATCGAGCCGCCGGCTGCAATCGAGCTGCGGCTGCTGCTCGCCCGGGCCCAGCCGCTGCCCGCACGGCCGCGCAAACCGCTGGCCGGATACGGCGATCGAGGAACTGCGGCCGTGATAGCCGACCGGCAGCCACTGATAGTTCGGCATCAAGGGCTGATCCGGGCGGAACAGCCGGCCCACTGCGGTCGCGTGATGGATGGAGGTGTAGAAATCGGTGTAGTCGCCGATCTGCGCCGGCAGCGCATGCTCCGCCTGTAAGCGCGGCACCAGCGCCGGCTCAAGCAGCGCGCGCTGCGTAGAACCCTGACGCAGCGCCTGCGATAAACCCAGCCGCAGGGCTGAACAGGCGCCGCTGCCGGCCGCCATCAGCCGGTTCAACGATGGCTGCGCCGCCAGCAGCGCAGCCTCGCGCGCAGGCGCGGTCAGCGCGCCGCTGTCCGCGGCCGCACGCAGATCGACGATACAGTCGCCGATGGCGACGCCGCCGGTAAAGGGCAGCGTGCTGCCGACGCGCCGAAATACCCCGAACGGCAGGTTCTGAATGGGGAAATCATGGCCCGGCGCATTCGCCGATTCGACCCAGCTGCGCAGCAGCGGATCATGCGTGTCGTTCATGACGAGCGCGGATCGAAGTGCTTCTTCAGTCCCTGCCAGCACTCGAAATAGTCGCGCTGCCGCTGCGGCGATTCCAGCGCATAACGCGTGGGATGAATGACGTGGCGGCTCTCGAACATGAACGCCATCGTGTTCACGATTTGTTCCGGCCGGCTGGTATCGGCATGCGTGGCCCGCTCGAACGTGGCGGCATCCGGACCATGAGCGCTCATGCAGTTATGCAGTGATGCGCCCCCCGGCAGAAAGCCATCACTCTTGGCATCGTAGACGCCCTGTACGAGTCCCATGAACTCGCTGGCGATATTGCGATGGAACCATGGCGGCCGGAAGGTGTGCTGCATCGCCAGCCAGCGCGGTGGAAAGATCACGAAGTCGAGAGTGTCGACGCCGGCGGTGTCGCTGATCGATTGCAATACCAGGAAAATGGACGGATCCGGATGATCGTAGCTCACCGATCCCATGGTGTTGAAACGACGCAGGTCGTATTTGTACGGCGCGTAGTTGCCGCGCCAGGCCACGACATCGAACGGCGAATGATCCAGTATCGTGGCCCAGAGCCGGCCCATGAACTTGGCGAGCAGCTCGTAGCGGTCATCCCGATCCTCATAGCTTGCCACGGGTGTCAGGAAATCCCGTTCGCACGCCAGACCGTTGGAGCCGATCGGTCCCAGATCCGGCAGGCGCAACGGCGCGCCGAAATTCTCGCACACGTAACCGCTGGCGTTGCCGTCGGCCAACTCGACTCGAAAGCGCACACCGCGCGGAATGACCACGATTTCCAGCGGCTCGACCCGCAATGACCCGAGTTCGGTGACCAGCAGTAGCGCGCCGTGCTGCGGCACGATCAATAGCTCGCCGTCGGCATCGTACAGCGCGCGCTGCCTCATCGACTGGTTGGCCGCGTACAGATAAATAGCGCAGCCGCTGTGAGTCTGCGGCGCGCCGTTGCCGCCCATGGTCACCAGGCCATCGACGAAGTCCGTGGCTGCCCGCGGCGGCGGCAGTGGATTCCAGCGCATTTGATCCGGAGGCGTCGCAGCGGCATCAAATGTATTGGTCAGTCCATCATGGGCCCGGGCTGCAAATGGCCCATGTCCGGCGGCGGGCCGAATACGGTACAGCCACGAGCGCCGGTTCGAATGCCGGGGCGCGGTGAAGGCGGTGCCACTCAACTGCTCGGCGTACAGGCCGTAGGGACAGCGTTGCGGTGAGTTTTGCGCCGGCAATGCGCCGGCCAGCGCCTCGGTGGCGAAGTGGTTGCCGAAGACGGCTTGGTACGACAGCGCGGCGGCATCGCTCATGGATTGGAGGAACCCTTGTCGAGCGAGAGTACGCCGCGACGGACCTGATCGAGCTCGAGCGATTCGAACAGCGCTTTGAAATTACCTTCGCCGAAGCCCTCGTTGCCTTTGCGCTGAATGATTTCAAAAAAACACGGGCCGACGACGTTCTGCGTGAATATCTGCAGCAGCAGACCCTGGCCCTGAGTGGGGGCGCCATCGATCAGGATGCGCTGCGCGCGCAGTCGCGCCAGGTCTTCGCCGTGGCCGGGTATGCGCGCCTGCAGCGCATCATAGTAGCTGTCCGGCGTGTCCTGGAAACTGACGCCGCGAGCTTGCATGCGCTCGACTGTGGCGAAGATATCGGCGGTGCCCAGGGCCACGTGCTGGATGCCCTCGCCCTTGTAATCGTGGAGAAACTCCTCGATCTGCGAATTATCGTCCTGGCTCTCGTTGAGTGGAATGCGAATCTTCCCATCCGGACTGGTCATGGCCTTGGAAAAAAGACCCGTGACCTTGCCTTCGATGTCGAAGTAGCGAATCTGACGAAAATTGAATACCCGCTGGTAGAAGTCCGCCCAGGTCTGCATGTTGCCGCGCTGCACGTTGTGCGTCAGATGGTCGATGTAGGTGAGTCCGGCGCTGCCCACGAGCTCGCGCTCCACCGCGCCCGGGATGGGCACAAAGTCGACATCGTAGATTTCGTGCGCGCCATAACGGTCCACCAGATACAGGTTGGATCCACCGATTCCCTCGATCGCCGGAATATTGAGTTCCATGGGCCCGACCGCGCCGCGGACCTCGCGCGCTCCGCGCGCCACCGCCTGTTTGAGAGCCGCGGCGGCGTCGCGCACCCGAAACGCCATGGCATTGATCGACGGGCCGTGCTGGCCACGAAACTGCGCTGCCTGCCCGCGCGGCTCCATATTGAGAATGAAGTCGATATCGCCCTGCTTGTAGCGCAGGACATTCTTGGAACGATGGCGCGCCACGGCGGTGAATCCCATGGCCTCGAACACCCGGGCCAACCGCTCCGGATCCGGGCTGGTGAATTCCACGAATTCGAAGCCGTCGGTGCCGAGTGGGTTGTCGAACAGATCCGTGGCCATGACAGTGCGCTCCTGCGCTGATTGTATAATAGTTTCAGTTGTTACTTTATTGGAATCAGCTGCGGATCACGGTTCCAGCGGCAGACCGGCATTCTTGACCACCGAGCGCAGTACGAAGCTCGATTCCACCCGCGCCACATACGGCAATTTGGTGAGCACCTTGCTGTGCAGGCGCTCAAAATCTTCGGCGCTGCGCGCCACCACGCGCAGAACGTAGTCCGATTCGCCGGTAGTGAGATCACATTCGATGACTTCAGGCACGCCGGCCACCGCCTGTTCGAAGGCGCCCAGGTCCCGGTCGGTCTGTCCTTTGAGCGTGATGCGGATGATGAAACTCACGGTGACGCCAAGCTTGGTCGGACTGAGCATGGCCGTGTAGCGCTCGATGACTCCGCCCTGTTCCAGCAAGCGCACGCGACGCAGACAGGCCGATTCCGACAGGCCCACCCTCTCAGCCAGAGTCGCATTGGACAACCTGGCATCCTGTTGCAGTTCCCGCAGAATATGGCGGTCCAGGCGGTCAATTTGCATAATATTGTTAAATATCCAGTTTCTCGCAATATCCTGCTAATTATACAGGATATGTTCACCGTTCTTGCAAGCGGCTGCGGTCCCGTGCTGAGACAATGGACACCTACTATCCGGAGCCACATAACCATGCGAATCGGCGTCCCGACGGAAATTAAGGTGCACGAGTATCGGGTGGGGCTGGTACCTGCGGCGGTGCGGGAACTGGTGATGGCTGGCCACGAGGTCACGGTGCAATCCGGGGCCGGTGCCGGCATCGGCTGCAGCGATGATGATTACCGCGAGGCCGGCGCGCGGATCGCTGCGGATGCGGAGGCCATCTTCAGAGACTCGCAGATGATCGTGAAGGTCAAGGAGCCTCAGCCCAGCGAATGTGCCCGCTTGCGGCGTGGACAACTGCTCTTTACCTACCTGCATCTGGCCGCCGATCGTGCCCAAGCCGAAGCGCTGGTCAAATCGCAATGCGTGGCCATTGCCTATGAGACCGTGACCGCGAGCGATGGCTCTCTGCCGCTGCTTACGCCCATGAGCGAAGTCGCGGGCCGCATGGCGGTTCAGGTGGGAGCTCAATATCTGCAGAAGGCCACGGGCGGCCGTGGCGTACTGCTCGGCGGCGTAGCCGGTGTGGCGCCGGCCAAGGTGCTGGTGATCGGCGCCGGCGTCGCCGGCACCAATGCCGTGGAAATGGCTCACGGTCTGCGCGCGGACGTCACCGCAATTGATCGCTCGATCCCGCGCTTGCGCGAGCTGGATGCGCAATTCCGCGGCACCGTGCGCACTCTGTTTTCGACTTCCGATGCCATCGAACGCGCGGTGGCCGATGCCGACTTGGTGATCGGTGCGGTGCTGCTGCCGGGCGCGGCGGCGCCGAAGCTGGTGAGCGCCGCGATGATCAAACGCATGCGACCCGGATCGGTGGTGGTGGACATCGCGATCGACCAAGGCGGCTGCTTCCAGACCAGCCGTCCGACCACGCACGCTGCGCCGACCTACACCGTCGATGGTGTCATTCATTACTGCGTGACCAACATGCCCGGTGCGGTACCGCGCACTTCGACCTTCGCGCTCAACAATGCAACGTTGCCGTACGTGCGCGCGCTGGCGGACAAGGGCTGGGAGCGCGCCACCGCCGAGGATCGCGGACTGGCGGCAGGAGTCAATGTGGCGCGCGGCGCGATCGTGCACCCCGCGGTGGCACTTGATCTGGGATATTCGACCGCGGCCTGAGAGCGGCTAGCGCGAGCTGCCGCCCACGCAAAGGTACTTGAGATCGATATATTCGTTGATGCCGTAACGCGAGCCCTCACGCCCCAGGCCGGATTGCTTGACGCCGCCGAATGGCGCCACCGCCGTGCTGATCACGCCGGTGTTGATGCCCAGCATGCCGCACTCGAGCGCCTCGGCGACGCGCCACACGCGAGCCAGATCACGCGAATAAAAATAGCCGGCCAGACCGAACTCGGTGTCGTTGGCAATCGCAATGGCCTCGGCCTCGTCCGCAAACCGGATTAACGGCGCCACCGGTCCGAACATTTCCTCGTGCGCCAGCCGCATGCGAGTAGTGGCCTCGCTGAGCACGGTGGGTTCGTAGTAAGTGCCGCCAAGCGCGTGGCGGCGGCCGCCAATCAGAGAGCGCGCGCCCTGTGCCAGTGCTTCGCCCACCAGTTCCTCTACCTTGGCCAGCGCCGCCGCATCGATCAATGGGCCCTGCTCGACGCCCTCATCCATGCCATTGCCCACGGTGAGGCGCGCGACGGCCGCCACCAGCTTGTTGGCGAACTGCTCGTACACACCTTGCTGCACCAGCAGGCGGTTGGCGCACACGCAGGTCTGGCCGGTATTGCGGTATTTCGAGGCAATGGCGCCGGATACAGCGGCATCCAGATCGGCATCGTCAAAAACGATGAACGGTGCGTTGCCGCCCAGTTCCAGCGACATGCGCTTGAGTGTGGGCGCGCATTGCCCCGCCAGCAGTCGCCCCACTGCGGTGGAACCGGTAAAGGTCAATTTCCGAACCAGAGGATTGGCCGTGAGTTCGGCGCCGATGATGCGCGAGTCGCCGGTCACCACACTCAAAACACCGGCTGGCACGCCGGCACGCGTGGCCAGCTCCGCCATGGCGAGCGCCGACAGCGGCGTCTGCATTGCCGGCTTGACGATGATGGTGCAACCGGCCGCCAAGGCGGGCGCGGCCTTGCGCGTAATCATCGCCGCCGGAAAATTCCACGGCGTGATCGCGGCGCACACTCCCACGGGCGCACGCGTGACCAGGATGTGCGCGTCCGGCCATGGTGACGAAATGATATCGCCATAGATACGGCGCGCCTCCTCGGCAAACCACTCGATGAATGAGGCCGCGTAGGCAATCTCGCCGCGCGACTCAGTCAGCGGCTTGCCCTGCTCGCTGGTCATCAGGCGCGCCAGATCCTCCTGATGCGCCATCATCAGTTGGTGCCACTGCCGCAGCACTTTAGCGCGCGCATCGGCAGTGAGCGCACGCCAGCGGACTCCAGCGCGGGCGGCAGCCTCGATGGCGCGCCGTGTCTCGCCGGCTCCGGCATTGGGAACCGTGCTGACTACCGTGCCGGTCGCGGGATTAATGACCGCACGGGAGCTGCCGTTGTCAGCATTAATCCACTTGCCGTCGATGTAGCACTGGCTCTTGAGCAGGCCGCGGTCTTGGAGATCCATGCGCTATTAGATACAGGCTGGCCAACAGCCGCAAATCAACCGACTCAGGGAATCTCCGGGCGGCCGCGCGCCAGCAGAATCGCCAGCCCCGACAGCAGCGCGAAACAGCCGGCGATCAGTGCCGCGGCTGCGGCACGATGCTCAGGGCCGAGCGCCACGAGAATGGAGAATGCGGCAAATCTGGCCGCGGCGCAGGCGAATATCGCAGCAGTAAGAGCCAGCGCAATGATCATCGCGATTTTACGAACCTGGTTGCGCTTGAACGCGATCACTTGCGCAGCCCCGGTGGCCACCATCGATCCGATCACTGAGCCAGCGCGTCCCAGAAGAGTCAGAAACGGCGCCAGGTGCTCCTGGTTTTCGTCGCCTTCATCAACTGCCATGAATTGATTTCCTGATGCAACGCCGTCATCTGCGTCGCGTCATCAACACACCGACCAGAAACGCCGCCGCGGCTGTGACCGCGACCGCGGCCCAGGTGTTGTCGCGCACATAGCGGTCGGCGGCGCGTGCGCCCTGCCTGAATTCGCGGCTGCCGAGTGCCCCCAAGGTGGACTTCACGAGCGCCTCGAACTCGCTCGCAAGCTGTCGCAGATCGTCCTTTATTTGCCCGTGATCAGCACTCATTGCTCGATCATAGAGCAGATCCGCGTTGATCGCGTAGTTATCCGTGTCAGTAACTTCTCGATATACCTATGACTAGGCCGCGAGGCAGAACTTGCACCGAGATCGGGGTCTCGCGCCGGGTGCTCCAGTAGCCTATGGCGGATCCCAGAGCCCAACCCGCGATCACATCACTCTGCCAGTGATCTTGATTCTTCAAGCGCGCAATCGCGGTATACGCCGGCAGAATTTCCAGAGCCCACAGCCACGGATGATCGTGCGCGTAGTTGACGATCAGCGGCGTCACGAAACTCGCCTGAACCGTCACTTCGCCACTGGGGAAGCTGTCGCAGCACCCGCCCTGAAACCATTTATCGGGATTGTTGCCCTGACTGGGCCGCGCGCGACTGAACGCCAATTTCAGAACCTCGGCGCTGAGCGCGGATATGGCCGTGGCATCGACGCTCTGCCAGAAAGTGTGTCCCAGGGGATTGTCTTTGCCGAACCAGATACCGCCGCCCAGCTCGGCGGCGATTACCCCATACTCCAGAGCGTTCTGATATTTGTGTGCCCAGACACCGCTGGTATCGAGCGACCATTCATGGTCGATGCCGAGCGGGCCGCCGGCACGCGCCAGCTGCGGCGCCGGCAAGATCAGGCATGCCAACAGCAATGCCAGGCAATTGCGTTGCCAGCTCGTCAATTTAATTGCCCGGCAAGGTCATTGCGCAACAGAATCAGCCGCGCGCCAGACCCGCCGCGGCCGCCAACTCCGCTTCCGCCTTCACCGCCGCCGCAGCATCGATCACCACCTGCTCGAGCACGGCGAGATACTCCAAGTACCGCTTGCGGCCTTTGCTGGTGATGCGGCAGACCGTCTGCGGCCGATTGCGCTCCAGGCCCTTGGATACTTCCACCAGCTTGGCTGCCTGCAGCACCTGCAGGTGGCGGCTCAGATTCCCGTCGGTCAGGGCGCACAACTGCTTGAGGTCGGCGAACCTGAGGCCTTTCGGATAAGCGACCAGCGAGGTCAGCACGCCCAGGCGCGCACGTTCATGGATCACGCGATCCAGGCCGTCATAGGCGAAACGGCGTTCGCGGTGTACTGGCTTACTCTCGCTCATCGGCTTCTCTATAGTCCAACTGAAGCACCGCAGCCACCAGTAATTGCCCGACGCCAAATGGCACGGCCATCGCCCACGGCGACAGGGCCGTCTGCGATCCGAGCGCAAGGCAAAGCAGGCCGGCGGCCAGATACCACACTCCTACCGCAAACATTGGTCGCGGCAGAAAGCGGCAGGAAGCGAATACACCGAGGCTGAATATCATCTGCCACAGACCCGGCAGCATCCATAGGCTCTGCGGCGCGCAGCGCCACAACACTACCGTGAGCAACAGTCCGGCGACAATGGCCGGCAGGAACTGCTCCAACGCGCTGTGGATCATCTGTCTGGCGAGGCCCGAATAGACGCGTCGGGCGCGGCTAATGGTTTCAATACTGATGATGCCCAGCGACAACACGGCGGTTGCAATCCAGATCAGCAGGTAAGCCGCCACGTTGTGCCCCGGATCCTTGAGCCAATACGCCTGGGCGGCCGCGGCCAGCACAGCCATGATCCCGGTTGCCGACAACGTGGCCGGTCCGTAGCCGCGAAACTCCGCGCCCCGGGCGATCTGACCACGAATCGCGCTGATCTCGGACAAAGCCTTGTGCAGATCGACCATGATTTCACCCTAGCTTTACACTGCAAAGTACCGCGTCGTGCGCCCTCCGGCAAGCCATTTGTCGCCGACCAGCTCCTGTACACTGTGCGACTTCTGGCGACAATCCGGGGTGCGAGCGTGACTGACCACTACCATGCGCTGGTCTGGATAGATCATCGCGAAGCCAGGGTGTTTCAATTCAACGCCACCGACGCAGAACGCAGCAGCATTCGCAGCTCGCATCCGGATCAACACATTCATCATAAGGCCAATGCCGGCGACAGTGGCCATGCGCCGGTCGACAAGGAATTCCTGGAACGCATCAGCACGGCGCTCAGCCACGCCGGGGCCATCCTCATTACCGGGCCGGCGAATGCCAAAACCGAACTCGCCCAGCACATAAAGCAGACACATCCGACGTTAGGGCAGCGTATTTCCGGCGTCGAGACGCTCGATCACCCGAGTGACGGCGAGCTGCTGGCCCTCGCCCGGAAGTTCTTCAAGGGCGATGATCGCATGCACTCTCAAACGCATCGTTGAGAGTCACCGCTTAGAGGTACGGCGATACCAGCCAGCACAGACTGTTGCGAATGCGCGCCAGCAGGTGCACGCGATTCAAATCAGCCATGGTCAGGACCGGCGCCGCTTTTTGCGCCCGGCCGATGTACTCTGCAAGCTGCGCGCACATCGTGGCATCGAATACTTCCACGGCGATCTCAAAATTCAGCCGCAGGCTGCGGGTATCGAGATTGACCGAGCCAATGTGCGCGTACTCGCCATCGACGACGAACAGCTTGGCATGGGAAAACGGCGGCTTGGCCAGATGCACCCGCACACCGCGTGCCACCAGCGTGGGCAGCCAATGAAGCGTGGCCCAGTCGATGTAGCGCAGGTTGCTATGCTGCGGAATCACCACTACGACTTCGACCCCGCGCAGCGCGGCGCCCTGAAGCGCCGCCACCAGCTCGGCCGGCGGAATGAAATATGGCGTCATGACCAGAATCTGACGTTGCGCCACCGCAATTGCGCTCAACAGGATCAGCAACAGCTTGTCGACGTCTTCGTCCGGGCCACCGGTCAGTACGCGACAGCTGGAATCGCCCGCGGGCGCCGGTGACGCCGCGGAGGCAAGCCGCTCGCCGCAGGCGAATTCCCAATCTCCAGCAAAGGTGGCCGCCAGCTGCGCAATCACCGGGCCGCGGATACAGAAATCGATATCGGTCATGCGGCGGCCGGTCGAGCCACGCGCTTCCCGGCCGCCGAGATTCATGCCACCCATAAACGCCACACCGTCATCGACCAGCAGCAATTTGCGATGGTTGCGGCAGTTCAGCGACAGGTTGGGCGGAAACAGGCGTGGCGGCAGAAAACGTGCAGCGTCGACGTGCGCCCGACGCAGCAGCGGCACGACGTGCGGCCAGTCGTACCATTCGCCGATGCCATCCACCAGCACCCGGACCTCGACTCCGCGCGCCGCCGCCGCGCCCAGCGCCGCGACAAATTGCAGTCCGATCTTGTCAGTTTGAAAGATGTAGGTCGCAAGCCAAACTGTGCGCCGGGCTTCGGCGATGGCGCGCAACATGCGCGGAAAAGCAACGTCGCCGTTGTGAAGCGGCTCGAGCGCGTTGCCCTCCAGCAAGGGCAATCCCGACAGCTCCGCGCCAACGCGACATAGCGCCGCCAGTGCTCGGGTGTCCGCGCTCGCACCTGGCGCTGTGTCCAGCGCGGCGACCGGCGCCCGCGGCTTGCCGCGGTTTGCCACACGGTTGATGCCGAACAGCCAGTAGAGAATGGAGCCGCCCAGCGGAAACAGCCAGCACACGGCAATCCAGCTGACTGCGCTGCGCGGATCGGGTTTGGTCAACAGTGCATGCAGCGCCGCCGCCGCCGCACCGCCAAAATACAGCATTACAAACAGTGCGCCGGTAATCGTGCCAACCGAAATGTGAATCACTGATGCAAATCCATTCGGTGGCCACAGCGATGCAAATGATAGCCCAATGTCTGTTGCGCCGATTGACCTGGCAGGGCCGCCCTTTCAGACTGACGCCGCAACGGGCAGGAGATGAATGTGAGCGCGAATAAGAGCATGCTGGTGGGCGATGTTGGCGGCACGCATTGTCGCTTGGCGACCGTCGACGTTTCCAGCGGCCCCCCGTGGCGGCTCGAGCATCGACTGGACTTCGAAATCGAATTTGCCACCTTCGACGATGCACTGCGCAACTATATGCAGCGCACCGGTCTCAAGGAGATCCCGGCCGCCGCGACCATTGCCGTCGCAGGTCCGGTGACCGCCGGACAGACGCGCCTGACCAATCGCGACTGGCTGATCTCGGAGCAGCAGCTGCGAAAATTCGGTTGCAAGGCGGCCTTGCTGATCAACGATTTCATTGCCCTGGCCTTTGCGGTCGACACGCTCGATGCCGCGGGCCTGCGCACTCTCGGTCCGGAACTCAAGGGACTCGACGGCGAACCGATCACCATTCTCGGTGCCGGTACCGGCTTCGGCGTCTCCTGCCTGGCGCGCTATGGGACTCGCGAGGTACCCATGGCCACCGAGGGCGGACACATCGGATTTGCTCCCGGCAATGAACAGGAGATCGCGGTATTGCGTCAGATGTCGCAACGCTTCGGCCGGGTATCGCTGGAACGCATTCTGTCGGGCCCGGGATTGGAGAGCCTATATCAGGCGCTGGAACAGATCGCCGGGCGCCAGAGCGCAAATCTGCCGGCGGCGCAAATCGTCGCCAATGCCACCAGCGGTGACGCCGGCTGCGCCGTGGCGCTGACCATGTTCTGCTCGATATACGGCGCCGTGGCGGGCGACTTCGCGCTCGCGCATGGCGCGCGCGGCGGCGTCTACATAGCCGGCGGCATCGCGCAGAAGATCGAGGGCTTTTTGACGCGCAGTCCGTTTCGCGCCCGCTTTGAGAGCAAAGGCCGCTTGTCAGCCTATGTGAGCGCGATACCAACCACGTTGATCGTCAGCGGCGATGCAGCCCTGCTGGGCGCCGCGCAGGCTGGGCTGCGCATCGCGCGCCGCCGTGGGACTGGGCGCTCAATAAAAGCCAAGCGAGTCGCTGGGCACTGATCCCAGCACACGTGCGCCGCGGCTGGCCCGCGGCACGCGATTGCGAAACTTGCGCGGCTTTACCACCAGCACATCGCACGGCACCTCATCGAGAATTTTCTCGGCGGTATTGCCGATCAGCAAGCGTTTCAATCCGGAGCGTGAAACCGCGCCCATGACCAGGATGGCACAGCGGCTGCGTCGAACCGCTTGCGTGATTGCGCCGGCCGGATCGCGGGCCAGCAAATATCGGCGCGTGGCGGGAATCCGCGAACTCCTGAGCACGCGATCGAAATCGAGTTTCGCGGCCCTTTCCGTGACCTGTTCCATACGCTTGAGCGATGCCGCGGTGATAGCCGCCTCCGGCATGTTGCTGACCGGTACTCTGGGATAGGCATGCACTGCATGCAGGCTGCCGCGCAGCGCAGCGCTCAAGATGCGTCCCAGCCGCAGAATCTGCTGATCCAGCTGCAACGGCTTGGCAGATGCATGCGACGGGTCGACCGCCGCCAGCACGGCAGAGCGACGGTATGGCCGTGTTGACTTGACCAACAGTACCGGTATCGGACTCAGGCGTAGCAGTTCCCAATCGGTCAGGCGCAACAGCGATGGCAAGCGATGATGCCGGGCACGAGCGTGGACCACGATGAGATCTGCCTTAGTACGCAGTGCGCGACGCACTATTGCTTCATAGGCCGGAAAATCCCATTCCGCGGCAACACTCGTCTTGATGCCATAAGGCCGCAAGCGATCGGCCATGGCTTGCAGTCGCTTGATGGCGCCTCGCTGCAGATCCCTTTCCAGTCCGGCCAGACCGCTATCGCCAAGACCACCGAGGTCGGCATACACCGGCGCATCCAGTCCGTGATAGAGTTCCAGCCGCGCCCCACACGCCCGTGCAATCTGAGCGGCCTTCTGCACGACGGGCACAGATTTCGCATCGAGCGCCCCGACAGCAACAAGAATGTGGCGAATGGCTGGCATCGTGTTCTCCGAACTCCTTTTTGACACCATGCGTTCGCGGTCGGCGCGCTAGTGCGTACTCAGGTCGCCATCATCGGCGCCGGACCTTCGGGCCTGCTGCTCGGGCAGTTGCTGAGCAAACACGGCATAGCGAACATAGTACTTGAGCAGCGCAGTGCCGACTATGTGTTGAGCCGGATTCGGGCCGGCGTAATCGAGCAGGGCGCTGCCGAGCTGCTCGACGAAGCCGGCGTGGGTAGCCGCATGCACCGCGATGGCCTCACTCACGATGGCATCGAGATCTCCCTAGGCGGTCAGCGGCATCGCATCGATTTTCAGGCTCTGGTCGGCAAGAGCGTGATCGTCTACGGGCAGACCGAGGTCACCCGCGATCTTATGGACGGCCGTCTCGCCACCGGCGGGCAGACCCTGTACGAGACCGCGGACGTGAGCCTGCACCAGATCGAGGATGGCCGCGCCCGTGTGCGCTATCGCAGCAGCGGCGGGGCGGAGCAGGAGATTGAGTGCGATTTCGTCGCCGGCTGCGATGGCTTTCACGGCGTCAGCCGCAAGAGCATCCCCGAGCACGTACTCAAATTCTATGAGCGCGTGTACCCGTTCGGCTGGCTGGGCATTCTGGTCGATCAACCACCGGTGTCGGCTGAATTAGTCTATGCCAGTCACGAACGCGGCTTCGCGCTGTGCTCCATGCGTTCGCGCACCCGCAGCCGGCTGTATTTGCAGTGCCGCCTCGACGATCACATCGAGGACTGGCCGGACGGGCGGTTCTACGAAGAACTCCGACGCCGACTGGACGATCAGGCGGCGAACGCCCTGGGCTCGGGCGCATCAATAGAAAAGAGTATCGCGCCGCTGCGCAGTTTCGTGGCCGAACCCATGCGCTACGGCAATCTGTTCCTGGCCGGCGATGCGGCCCACATCGTGCCGCCGACCGGGGCCAAGGGCCTGAATCTGGCCGCCAGTGATGTCTATTACCTGTGGCAGGCGCTGATGGAGTATTACCGTGAACAGTCCACGGCCGGCTTGGACGCGTATTCCACGCGCGCACTGCAACGGGTGTGGAAAGCCGAGCGCTTCTCGTGGTGGATGACTTCGATCCTGCATTACTTTCCGGAAAGCAGCGGCTTCGATCAAAAGATGCAACGCGCGGAATTGGAGTATCTGCTGTCCTCGCGGGCGGCGATGACAGCCCTGGCGGAAAACTATGTGGGGCTGTCTTACAAATGAGCGCCGGCCAATTGTCATATTGCATATTAATTCGGCTCCATCTGTATGGACCCAGGTACCCGGTTGTGACAGCCTAGCTCGCTCCGGCATCCACTGCGGCACACTAGCCGGAGCGGTCATGGAACACCGATGGGGCGAACGCGTTGCTGTCGACATCGCTGTGCAGGTGTCGATACCGCCGTTGCTAATCGGTTCCGGCCGGATCCTCAATCTGAGCATCAGCGGCGCCTGGATCAGTGGCAATTTCGACCTGCCGCCGCTGGCGCGAGCCATCGTTATCTTTGATCTCGGATTTGCCGGCGTACCGGAAACGCTGCCGCTGGCGTGCTATGTGGCGCGCGTGACCAGGCACGGCATGGGAGTGGAATGGCGCGAACTGGCACCGCAGATCGTCAGCGACCTGATGCTATTCGCCAGCGACAGTCAGCAGCGGCGTGCGCCCCGAAGCGCGGGCGTCGCAGATATCCCCAGCCAGACGCTGGTGGCAATCAACACTCGGACGAGATAGAAGCCCGCGCCGCGGGCGCAAATGCCTCGCAGATGCTCGATGCAGCAATATAGCGCTCGTGATAGCGGCATAACCCGTCATCAGAGCGCACCGCAGCATAGGCTGAGCTCAGTATGCGCAGGCCCGGCAACTGGCTTTCAATATCCGGTGGCGCCGCGCTGAAGAAGCGGCAACTCGCGCAACCCGGCACATCCCGCACAACGTTCATTGGCCCAGTCGCGTCCAGAACTCGCCAAACACGTGGGTCGAAAGCAGGAATCCGAGGGCGACGTTGACTGCCACGCCGGCAGTGAACGCGTAAAACGGACGGGCCCCGACCGAAACGAATTCGCGCAGGCGCGTCGTCAGGCCAATACTCAGGAAAGCAAAGGTGAACGCCCAGGTGCGCAGTCCCTGCAGCGGCGCCACGAATCCCGGGACCACCGCTTGTTTATAGGCGGAATAGCTGTAGCCGTGGGCAACCCAGGTCACGATGGCGGACGCCACCAGGAATCCCAGCACGAATTTGGGAAAGCGCCGCCATATCTCACCCACGCCGGCACGATTGTGCACTCCCGTCGACTCCCAACGGGTGGTGGCGACAATGGACAGCACCAGCGCCCAGACACCGATCCAGATGTCGCGTCCGATTACCTTCATCAACGTAAAGGCATTGACCGCGGCATCGGCATTGCCCGCGATGCCTGGCACGTTGCCCGCGTAGCCCCCGTAGGTCTGTGCGGCGGCGAGCCCGGCGGCATCGGCGAATTCCGACGTGCCGATCCAGGCGCCGGCGACGCCGGTCGGCAGACGCAGACCGCGCGCCGCCAGCGGCAGCACGAAAATCATGACGATGGCCCAGAGAACCACCAGTGAGATGGCGACCGAAACGTGCTCCTTGCGCGCGCCCACCGCGCCCGCCACGGCAATGGAACCCGAAACGCCGCACACCGCGCCGCCGCTGCCCAGCACCGCCGCCAAACGACGGTCAAGTCCCAGGCGCACTGCTGTCAGGTAAATCACGCCAAAGGTGAGCAGCGATACGATCGCCGCTTGCACGATCGCCACCGGACCGGCCCAGGCGATCAACGTCAGTGGCAGACTGATGCCGAGCAAGACGATGCCGGTCTTGATGTAGAACTCGACGCGCAGTCCAGCCTCGGCCCATCTAGGCACGCCAACGGTATTCGAAATCAGCAAACCCAAAGCCAGCGCCACCAGCGGCGGCTCGAGATTGTAGTGTGAGGCCTGATCCCATTGACCCAGGAAGTACAGCGCCATCGCCCCGACGTAGATGAAAAGAAACGACACCACGAAGCGTACCGGTTGGAAGCCGAGAGCCCCTGCGGCTATGCCGAACAATACAGACCACAGCACAAACAGCGCCGCGTACTGCGCACCGTGTACCCGCAGCTGCGTCACCAGGTCCGGCCAGTGACTCCACTTCTGGGGCGCCACCGCAATCCATTTGATGCTGCCGCCATTGGCAAACAGGGCCACGGCTACCACGATCAGACCGAGTCCGATCCATATGGCCCACCAGTCTTCCTTGCGGATGACCGTGTTCAGCCCCTGGCTCAGCGCTGGGTTTCCAGCCGAGTGTTCCGCAATCTCCGTCATAGCAATTCCATCCCTGTAGGGCCGCAACGGCGCGACTCAAAGTAGCCGACTGCGCAGCCAGAATCGAATAGCAATTCGTCATGGTTAGATTCACCGGAGCCATGTGGCCGTAATGTCACCCGCCCGCGCTATGTAGGAACTGACCGACAGGTGAGTTGCAAACGCCGATCGGTTCAAGCAGGTATCGTCAACCTAAGCGGCGACCGGCCGTCACGCAGGAACTCCGCTGCGGCGGTGCCGGTCTGATCACGCAACTGCAAGTGAGGTGCGTTGTGAAAAGCAAACTGGCGATTATCGGAATTGCTGCCACGCTGCTGGCCGGCAACGCGGTGGCGGCGGGTTACGGCGACGTGCCGGGCCCCAACTATGGCGGCTTCTATTTCGGGGCCAGCGCCGGCCAGGTGTTCTATAACGAGGACGGCATCCCGCAATTGACGCCGACGGTGGCGATCTTTCGCGTCGGCCAGCAGTTCAACCCGTATCTGGGGATCGAGGGGCGCATCGGCACCACCGTCAGTGGCGGCCGCAATGACGGCTTTCATGCCGATCTCAACGCTCTGTATGGCGGCTACATCAAGGGCATCCTGCCGATCAGCCCCTGGTTTTCCGGCTATGTAATCGGGGGCGTGGGTGGCGCCCAGATTCATCGCAACTATGAAAGCTTCAATTCCAATGAGGCCGGGCTTTCCTATGGCGTCGGCACGGAGTTCAACCTCGGCAACGGCGCCTCGCTGAATGTCGAGTGGGCCCGGCTCATCAACAACGGCAATAACGTCGGATTCGACTTCACCGCCGACCAGCTGACCTTCGGGGTGAACTGGCATCCCTATTTCTGGTGAACCTAAAACTTCCGCCCGGCGCGACGTGGGGCGCTCATAACCGGCAATTGTCTTCGCATTCAGCGGGTTAGTCCCGCGAGAGCGCGCCGGCGCGTCGCCAGCGCTCGCCTTCGGTGCCATAGGGTGTGATCATTGCCACCCAGAACAACGAAGGCAGCGCCGGGGAAAAAATGAGTCGCTATGTCATTCCATTCGATCAGCTGGGCCGAGGCGATCTGGAACTGGTCGGCGGAAAGAATTCCTCCCTTGGAGAAATGCTGCGAGCGCTGTCGGGTCTGGGCATTAGAGTGCCCGACGGCTACGCCACGACGGCGCAGGCGTATCGAGATTTTCTGAGTCAGAACGGTCTCGCCGATCGCATCGGCAAGGCGCTTTCGCTGCTCAACGTCGAGGATCTGCCGGCGCTGGCGCGCGTCGGCGGGCAGATTCGCCAGTGGATTCTCGATACCCCCTTCCCTGCGCAGCTGCAACAGGAAGCAGTGGCGGCCTGGCAGCGCATGGATCAGGGCCGCGGCATCGCCGTTGCGGTACGTTCTTCAGCCACGGCCGAGGATCTGCCGGAGGCATCGTTCGCCGGTCAGCAGGAGACCTTTCTCAACGTGCGCGGCGAATCGGCCCTGCTACAGACCATGCACGAGGTGTTTGCATCACTGTTCAATGATCGCGCGATCGCCTATCGGATGCATCAGGGATTCGATCATGCGCAGGTGGCGTTGTCGGTGGGTGTGCAGCACATGGTGCGCAGCGATCTCAGTGTCAGTGGTGTGATGTTCACGCTCGACACCGAATCCGGCTTTCGCGACGCGGTGTTCATCACCAGCTCCTACGGCCTGGGCGAGACCGTGGTGCAGGGGGCGGTCAATCCCGATGAGTTCTATGTCTATAAGCCGGCGCTGCGCGCCGGACGCAAGGCGGTGCTGCGGCGAAACCTGGGCACCAAGGCCATCAAAATGATCTACGCACCGCCGGACGCGAGCGAGCGAGTGGTGACGGTCGATGTCCCGCAGCGCGATCGCAGCCGCTTTTCGCTCGATGATCGTGAAGTAGAACAGCTGGCGCGCCATGCGCTGACCATCGAGCAGCACTATGGCGCTCCCATGGACATTGAATGGGGCAAGGACGGCAACACCGGCGAGCTATTCATTCTGCAGGCACGACCCGAGACCGTGCAGAGCCGCAGCGGCCGCAGCATCCAGCGATTTACGCTCAAATCCCGCTCACGCGTGTTGGCCGAGGGCCGCAGCATCGGCCAGCGCATCGGCGCCGGCCGCGCCCGCATCGTTCGTGACTCCGCCGAGATGGAACGCGTACGGCCCGGTGACGTACTGGTGGCGGATATGACCGATCCGGCCTGGGAGCCGGTGATGAAACGGGCAGCCGCCATCGTCACCAATCGCGGCGGACGCACCTGCCATGCCGCAATCATCGCCCGCGAACTCGGCATCCCGGCGGTGGTCGGCTGTCGCGAGGCGACCACGGCAATTGCCGATGGGCAGGACATTACCGTCTCTTGCGCCGAGGGCGATGCGGGATACGTGTACGAGGGTGTACTGGCCATCGAGGAGCGCGAAATCAAGCTCGATGCCATGCCGCCGGCGCCGGTCAAAATCATGATGAACGTGGGCAACCCGGATCGGGCATTCGCATTCGCCGCCCTGCCGAATCACGGCGTGGGTCTGGCGCGGCTCGAGTTCATCATTAATCGCATGATTGGCGTGCATCCGCGCGCCCTGCTCGAATTTGACCGGCTGAATGCCGAACTGCAGGCACAGATTCGCCAGCAGATGGCCGGCTACGCCGATCCGACCAGCTTCTTCATCGACAAGCTGAGCGAAGGCGTCTCGCAAATCGCCGCTGCCTTCGCGCCGCATCCGGTGATCGTGCGCCTGTCCGATTTAAAGTCCAATGAGTATGCCAATCTCATCGGCGGCCGGGCCTATGAGCCGCACGAGGAAAATCCCATGCTCGGATTCCGCGGCGCGGCGCGCTACATCGATGAGGCTTTCCGGCCCTGCTTCGAACTGGAGTGCCGCGCCCTGCGGCGGGTGCGCGACGATATGGGTCTTACGAATGTGCAGGTCATGGTGCCTTTCGTGCGCACCTTGGACGAGGCCAGGCAGGTAACCGAGCTGCTCGCCGAGAACGGCCTCGAGCGCGGACTCAACGATTTGAAACTGGTAATGATGTGCGAATTACCCACGAATGCGGTGCTGGCGGATCGCTTTTTGGAATATTTCGATGGCATGTCGATCGGCTCGAACGATATGACGCAGCTCACGCTCGGAGTGGACCGGGACTCGGCGGTAGTGGCCAAGCTGTTCGACGAGCGCGACGATGCCGTCAAAGCCATGCTGAGCATGGCTATCAGCGCCTGTCGGCGTGCTCACAAATACGTCGGCATCTGCGGCCAGGGCCCCTCGGACCATCCTGATCTCGCACGCTGGCTGATGGAACAGGGCATCGACAGCGTGTCGCTGAACCCGGATACGGTAGTCGAGACCTGGATGTTCCTCGCCGGTATCAAATCCTGAACGCTCCTCGCATGCGCACGGTCTGCTTCGTGTCCGATCGCACCGGCGTCACGGCAGAGACCATGGGGCACAGCCTGCTGTCGCAATTCGAAGGCTTGCAGTTTCGCACGGTCACCATGCCGTTCGTCTCGAGTGTCGCGCAGGCGCGCGGCGTCGTAGGACGCATCAACACCATCGCCCAGGAAGAACATGCGCGGCCCATTGTTTTCTGCACACTGGTGGATGAGCAGGTGCGGGCCACAGTCAAGCAGGCTAACGGGCTGTTTCTGGATTTTTTTGCCGCGTTTCTCGGACCGATGGAAACCGAACTGGACTTCAAATCCGCCCATACCAGCGGGCGGGCATTGCATGCGGCCAGCAACGACCCGACCTATACGGCGCGCATCAATGCGGTCAATTTCGCGCTCGCGAACGACGACGGTGCCGGTGCGCGCGACTACCGCAGCGCCGAAGTCATTCTGATTGGCGTTTCCCGTACCAGCAAAACGCCGACTTCATTGTACCTGGCATTGCAGTACGGGATCTTCGCCGCCAATTACCCACTGGCAGAAGAGGATCTGGAATCCGGCGCACTGCCGTCGGTGCTTCTACCCTACTCGGCCAAGCTCTATGGTCTGACCATCAAACCCGAACGCCTGCAGCAGATCCGCACCGAGCGCCGGCCCGGGAGCCGCTACGCCTCGGCACAGCAAGTGCAGTACGAGTTGCGCACGGCGCATAGTCTGTTTGAACGGTTACGCGTGCCTTATATCGATGTGACCGACACCAGCATCGAAGAGATCGCCAGCAGAATCCTCGATCACATGGGGCTGGTACGGCACGCGCGCATGTAGTCAATGAGTGAAATAGCGACGGTTCAATAGTTCCCCGACCTTCGCGTAGTGCACGTCCAACTGTGCCTTGGTAGTCTCCAGAAACTTCCTCAGTGCCGGTTCAGTCTCGCGCTCCACCATCACCCCGGTAAGGTGACGCTGCTCGTTGAGCGAGTTGTAGAACATCAGCAGCGCCTCGCGCTCGAATGCCACACCGGTCTTGCCAACGACCGGCGCGAAGTCCTTGGCGAGGTCCGTGCCAATAGCCTTACGCTCGTCGGCCTCGATCTCGGACATGGGCGTCACGTCGATGCGCATGGCGGGATATTGCCTGGACAGCTTCTGCATGGTCTCGGCGAGCTGCTTGTAATAACTGATCAGCTCATTGGTGAGCCGCCCCATGTCTTCGGGCTTATCCTTGAACATGAGGAGCCACTTGAGCTTGGGAATTCCATCGGCCTCCTGGTACAGCAGGCTGTAGCCGATCGACAGCTGCGCGCGCGGCGTCTCCTTCTCCGGGACCGGCTTTCTGGTATCACTGAAGTGGCTGCACGCTGGCAAAGTCAGCAACAGCGCGGCTGCAACGACTCGAATCAGAATCGACCGCCGGGGCGAGGACCGCGTTTCGATGTGCATCGGAGCCATCTTACTGGTCTCGCATGATTATTTCCTTCCAGGCTGGTCCTCCGTTTTGGGGTAGGCGTCGCGCAGAACGATGGCGCCCGTCTCCACCAGGGACTTGAGATTGGAGATGATCTTTGGCCAGCCGCCGGATACCGCAACGATGAATTTTGACGGTTCGCAATCGATCATGTGGGTGATGGAAAGCTTGACCGCGGTCCCAATGGGTTCCAGGTCCATGGTGCATTGCGATTCGCCTTCGACCTTGAGTTCAGGCTTGCTCTGATTCTGCCAGCGGATCACCAACCGCCGTGGCGGCTCAGCTTCGACGATCTGGCCCGCGTCGGTGACGTGTCCGTCCCCGGATACCATCCTCCAAGAAGATCCCGCCGTCCACTGGCTTTCGCAGCACATGCCGAACCAATACTGCTTCATGTACTCCGCGTCGGTTAGCGCTGACCACAGCTTCTCTGGCGTAGTGCGGATGTAGATCACGTAGACAAAAGTCGATCTAGCCATTGGCCTTCTCCAGTCTATGTTTCAGCCCCGAAAGCGCCGTGAGGCGCGGCTTCTCGAATTTGGCAATCCAGCGCTCGTATATCTCCTGCAGCGGCACCGGATTGAGGAAGTGCAGCTTTTCGCGGCCGCGCCGCACGACGGCAACCAGATTGGCCGCCTCCAGCAGAGCCAGGTGCTGCGTCACGCCCTGACGCGTCATGTCCAGGTGGTCGCACAGCTCGCTGAGCGTGTGGCCGTCATGCGCATACAGCAGATCCAGCAATTTGCGTCGGCTGGGATCGGCCAGTGCCTTGAACAGCACGTCGGTGTCTTGAGCCTTCGCCATCCTCATATGCAAGTATTTACTTGCATAAATCTTAGGCAAGACTCTACTTGCATGTCAAGCATTTTTTAGTGACTCGCGTCAGTGCGAGTGGTCGCTGGCGGGGGCCAGTGGCGGGCCGGTGAACTCGGCTTCAATGGATACGTCAATCAAATCGCCGACTCCCATGCTCGAGCCCGGCGCGGGTATTCCGTAGCCCATGCCAAAGTCCGAGCGCTTGAACGATCCATGCGCCGAGAAGCCAATGCGGGCATGCGGATCCATTACCGGCATCCCGGGGTAGCCGCCGTTGTAGGCGGCGGTCAGCACTATCGGGCGCGTGAGGCCGTGCAGTTCCAAGGTACCGGAAATTTCCATCGACTTCGGTCCCGTCATGCGTACGCGCTCGGACCTAAAGATAATCTTCGGATACTTGGCGGTGTCGAGAAACTGCGGCCCTTTCACGATATCCAGGCACTGGGTCGGCGCCTTATCCATTTCCAATGAATCGGAATCGATGGTCGTGACGACGCGCGCGGCGGTCAGCCTGGCTGGATCAAATGTAAGTTCCGAATCGAAACGGCTGAAACGCGTGGTATACGTGGAAAACCCGAGATGATTGACACGCAGTTGCAGGCTGGCGTGAGACTTGTCGAGCTGGTATTGCCCGGCGGGAGGCTCGCCTTTCGCAGGCGCCGGTGACGGCGCTGCGGTGTCAGTCACTGCCCGGGCCGTGTTCACGCCCAGACACGCGGCCGCCAGCGCTCCCACGATGATCAGGATTGGTCGTCGGACATTGATCGTCATCGCACGTCACTCCTGTGGAATTGAGCCGGTACGATAGTGTATCCAGCGGCCGTGCGCTGGCGCGCGTCACAAATTGCTGCACTATCGCTAAAGATAATGCGCGCCTGGCCGTAAAAGCGCTCTATACGGCGAATTTCGCGATTCGCTTTTCAGCCATGACTTGCAGCATGTATACGGGTCTTCGACGCTTATGAGAATCAAAGCGCCGGCTCTGGAGAAGGACAAGATCGTCGTTGGCAGTCCACTGCCCTTTTCGGTATTTGGCGCCGAGGGGCAGCTGCTGCTGGCGCAAGGCAGCGTGGTCGAAAGCGATCGCGCCCGACAGATGCTGTTGCGTAACGGCGTGTATTTTGACGTCGTCAGCGGCACGTTCGTGACCACCGGGCAAGCAAGCGAATGCGCCGAGGAGGAGGCGACTGATCCCCTGTCCGCGCTGCAGAAGGATTACGGTGCGGCCAGCGCCGGGCGTCGCTTCGCGCTCACCGTCGCCTCCGATGATTCCGACGAGTATCACAGCACCTGGGTGATCGGGGTGCACAATCAAAGCATTATCCTCACCGCCCCTCGCCGTCCCGACGGTCGATTGGTCAGCGTCGCGGTTGGGCAGGTGTGGCACTGCCGCGCCTTTCAGATGACCTCCGCCTTTCGCTTCCGCAGTCCGGTCATCAAGGTGGTGTTCGAACCGTTCCCGCATGTTCACATCGAGGCACCCCAGCACGTGGAGCGGCGTACGGTGCGCGGCCGACCGCGCGCCGCCGTGTTCCTCAAAGTGGCATTGGAAACGCCCCAGTCCGCGCCAGCGGTCATGGTGGATCTGAGCCTCAGTGGTGGCCGGCTCGCGGTCGAGCAGGGCATCAAACTCAAGCGTGGCGACGCGCTTCGCATTGCGATGAAGCTGGAAGTGATCG
>DASXLF010000409.1:0-6464 GCA_036496405.1 Steroidobacteraceae bacterium
GAAACTGCAGCAAGCGTTCCGGCGGCGCCGACCAGACTGCGCAGCTCATGGGCATCAGGTAGAAGTCGCGAAACTGTTCACCGTAATTGCGTTCGCGTATGTAGTCACCGATGCTCTGGTGGTCGTCGCGCGAGGAAGCCAGGCTGGCGACCGCTTCCTGGTTGAAGCGATTGATGGTGAGCAGCATCTTCCAAAATTGCGGCTTGATCAAGTTGCGACGCTGACCAAACAACAGATTCAGGCTCGAGCCACAGAACTCCAGCTGCGCCGGCAGGTGCTGCACGCTGAAGGACATGGAACTGCGCTGCGAGGCGACGCCGAGCTGCTGGAACAGGCGCGTGAGATTGGGATAGGTCACTTCGTTGTAGGTCATGAACCCGGTGTCGACCGGCACGCTGCGCGCACCGTCCTCGATCAGCACGGTATTGGCATGGCCGCCGATGTGGGCGCCTTGCTCGTACATAGTCAAAGCGTACCGGCGCTGCAGAAAATGCGCGCACCCGAGACCGGCGATGCCGGTGCCGATGATGGCCAGCGTTTCCATGGAATACTTTAGTGCGACTCCTGTCCGATATATCGCGCCGCTGCGGCCTTTGGATGCGTCCGCGGCGGCCAGTGGCGCGTTTATCAGGTAATCACGCCTTGTGGCTGGCGAATCGGTCTGTTATGAATGAAAGCGACGCAAGGAAAGGGGGCCCCCTACGGCCGGCCGACGGCTGGCGGGCGATGCAGGCCCTGCGAGTGCACGTGAACGATCAGGATCCGATTGGCGGCAAACGCGATGCAGAAGTGATCCGGCGCATACGCGCCGGCGATCGCGCTGCGTTCCTCGAATTCTACGACCGCTATTCGCCCCTGCTGCTATCCGTGGCCGCGCGCGTGCTCGGCGACCGGCGTGAGGCCGAGGATGTGCTGCAGGACGTGTTCACGCAGATTTGGCACAAATCTGCCGGTTACGATGCCGAGCTGGGCACGCTATCCAGCTGGGCGGTGACGCTGACGCGCAATAAGGCGATCGATCGTGCGCGTGCCTCCGCGCGCCGACGCCGGCTGATCGAGGAAATCGCGGTGACTTCGGACCAGGCCGAGGAATCCCCGGCCGCTTCCGCCAATGAACTCCTTTATGGCCGTGAACGCGCGGCCCAGGTGCGTGCGGCGCTGAACGAGTTGTCCGCCGACCAGCGCCAGGTGATCGAACTGGCATTCTTCGCCGGCTTGAGCCAGAGCGAGATCGCGGTACGGCTCGATCAGCCGCTGGGCACCGTCAAAGCGAGAATTCGGCGTGGCATGCTCAAACTGCGCGAACAGCTCGGAGGTGCGCCGTGATCGACGAACGCACCGAAGAGCTGGCGAGCTGCTATGTCCTTGGCGCCATGGATGCCGACGAACGCAAGCAGTTCGAACGGCAGCTGCATGGCGATGCCGAATTGCGGCGCCTGGTGGCCGAGCTGCGCGGCGTGAGCGAGTTGATCGCCGGCACCGCGCCGGTAGCGACGCCATCGGCGGCGCTCAGGACCAAGCTGATCGAGCTGGGCGACCGGCGACAGTTGCGACCGCTGCGACGCAGTTACGACTCCTGGCTGCCCTGGGCGCTGGCGGCCGGGTTTGCCGCGCTGTGCCTGATGTTTGCCTGGCAGGCCAACGGACTGCGCACGCAGCTCGATGCCCAGCAGCGACGCGTGGACGAACTCAATCGCGTGGCCGATACACTGCGCTCGGAAAGTGCCGATCTGCGCCAGACGGTGCTGAGCCTGCGGCAGAGCAATCGCCTGGCCAACATACGCATCGCGGTGCTGAACTCACAATTGCACAGCGATCCGCAGGCGCTGGCGGTGAGTGTTTGGGACAACGAGCGCCAGCGTGGAGTCGTGGTACTGCGCCACCTCAAGCCGCCGCCCAAGGACAAGGATTATCAGCTGTGGATCATCGACCCGCGTTATGCCACGCCGGTGGATGCCGGTGTGCTGCAGGTGGACGATGCCGGCAATGGCCGGGTCGACTTCAAGGCGCGCCAGCCGATCCAGAACGCCAACCAGTTCGCCGTCACCGAAGAGATCAAAGGTGGCGCGCCGGTGCCCACGCTCAAGGCCATGGTGCTCGCGGGCGCCTGAGCAGCGCCGCTGACGGCGGCGCGCTAACGCGTGCGGAAGGTTCCGGTCGAGAGCGCCTCGTATTCGCTTTCGAATAACTCCACGCGGTTGCGACCGTTGCGCTTGGCCGCGTACAGGGCTTCGTCCGCGAGCTGTACCGCGCCGTCCGGGCTGCGTGCCAGGGTGGGCCGCACGATGCCCACGCCAATACTGATCGTCACCACGTTCAGCGGCGTGCCGTCCAGATGTTCTATGCCCAGGTTCATCACGGCCCCGCGCATGGCCTCGGCCAGTTGCGAGGCATGTTCGCGCGGTACGTCGTACAGAATCACGGCCAGTTCTTCACCGCCATAGCGCGCGGCCAGGTCCAGGGCCCGCTTGGCGGCGCCATGTACCACACCGGCGATTCTCTGCAGCGCGATGTCTCCGGCCTTGTGGCCATAGCGGTCATTGAATTTCTTGAAGGTGTCGACGTCGATGAACATCACTGCGATCGTCTTGCGATCGCGCAGCGCCTGTTGCCAGGAGCGAATCAGGTGTTCGTCAAAGGCGCGACGGTTCTTCAGTCCCGTGAGTCCGTCACGCGCGGCCAGATCGGCTATGAGGCCACGTTCGAGAAATCCCTTGCGGTAGCGTACCGCTTGCTGAAAGTAGGCGAAGCCCACCATGGTCAGAATCACCGCCACGGTGCCGGCGAAGTGCGCGACTTGCGCGACCGTTTGCCGCTCCAGCACCAGTGCGACGATGAAGCTCGCCACCAACGCCAAATTTGCCTGCAGCGCCGCGCTGAAGCGGATGCCGACCATGAAGAATAATCCGATGCCGTAGGCGGCCAGCCATGCCAGGCTCTCGCTCTGTCCGGCGGCGGCGCGATGTGCGACCTCGAACGCGCCCAACACCGCGATCACCAATGAAGCCCAGCGGGCCGTGGCGAGGTACACCTCCAGGTAAAATCGGGAGAAGGCTGCCCACGTGATGGCGGCGCATCCCAGAACGATCACGCCCAGCCGCAGGCGCTGCGTGGCGTCGTGCCCCGGATCGGGTCCGAAGGACCATAGCAGCGCCAGCAGCGACAGTACGCACAGCATGCTGGAGAAGGCGCGCACCTGCGAACGACGCTCGGCCAGGAAGAACCCGTCGTATTCCTGCTCGAGTTCGGGGGTGAAGCGAACGCCAGCCGCGCTCTTGCCCAGCTCGGCGGCATAGCGCGAGTCAGGGACGCCGAGCTTGCCCTTGAGACTGAAGGCCATGCCGCACCCTACTAAGGTTCCCGAGGCGAGCCTGTGTACCAGTGCGCAAGTCGGCGCTCAAAACCGTGAAATTGCTCTTGATCTGCGCGCCGCGAATCGGCGCGCATGGGTGGCCGATGTGGCGCGGCAACTCACTCGGGTTAGCGCTCCCGAAACGACACCTGTGAATGGCTATTTTCCGCGATATCTATTACAGCATAAACATAAGGTTACGTATCATTACTAATCTTATATCGCATACAGCGGCAGGCGCGTTCCGCCCACCATTTCAGGACAGCGCCCGCTGCAAGGCCGCGCGCGCCAGCAGACGCGTGGAATCCAGCGTCGGCAGTGGGGAATTCGAATCATTGATGATCAGCGGAATCTCCGTACAGCCGAGAACCACAGCATCGCATCCGCGCTCCTTGAACCGCGAGATCAACTGCTGAAAGCAGGCCACGGACGCGGGCCTGAAGACGCCACACACCAACTCTTCCATGATGATGTGATTGATCTGCGCGCACTCTGACTCCGTCGGGCGCTGATAGGTCAGTCCCAGTGCCGCGAGCTTTTGCGGATAGACCTCGCTCGCGATCAGCCAGCGCGTGCCGGTGAGCCCCAGGCGGCGTAAGCCACGGCTCTTGGCCTGTGCCGCCACGATCTCGGCGATGTGCAGCCACGGCAGCGGTGATCGCGATTCGATCAAGGGCAGCGCCTGATGCACCGTGTTATCGGGACAGATCAGAAAATCAGCGCCCGCGCCGGCGAGCTTATGGGCCGAGGAGAGCATTAACTCACCCACGGCCGGCCAGTCGTCGCGCTCGATACAGCCCATGTAGTGCGCGAGCGCGTGAGAATGCAGCGACACTTCCGGATGATTGTGCACTCCCAGCAGCGGCGCGCCTTCCAGGCAGATGGTGCGGTAGCACAGCGCCGCACCCTCGGCGGAACAAGCGACAATACCGATATGCCCCGTCATTTCGCCGTTGGCGTGCAATCGCGGAACTGTACGAGCTCGGCGCCTTCCGCGACCTGCTCACCGAGCTTCACTTTGAACGCTTCGCATATGCCGTCGCTGGGCGCGCAGGTGGTGTGCTCCATCTTCATCGCTTCCAGCACCAGTAATGGCTCACCTTTGACCACGCGCGCACCGGGCTGCACCAGCAGTGCCACCACTTTTCCGGGCATGGGGGCGCGAATGCCCCCTTCGGTCACGCTGGTATCGGTGACGTGTGCCAGCGGATCGTCCCACTCCAGGACATGGTGTTCGCCCTGCATGAACACGTGGCAGCGCCGATCCTGCAGGATGACCTCGGCCGCGACCACTTGACCGTCGAGCATGAGCTGCAATGTACCCGCGGGTGCGCGTGCCGGTGGCGCGCGTACTACGCACTCGCCGACCCGCAGTTCGTACAGGCCGTCGAGTTCGCGCGCCCAGACGATTTTTTGTATGCCTTGTGAGTGCAGGCTCACGCGCAATCGCGCCGGGGCATTGAGCCGCCAGCCCGAGCCTGCGCGCCATACGGCGGCGCCCGCGGCGGTCTGGTCGGCACTGCGCTGCCAGCTCAGCACCGCGAGCGCGGCGGCCGCGGCGGCCGCATCCGGGGCCACTTTCGGTGCCGGAAACAGCCGTTCGTGCTCGCGCTCTATGAGCGTAGTGTCCAGATCGGCTTGCAGGAAGGCCGGTGTTGTCACCAACCGCGATAGAAACTGGACATTGTTGTGTACGCCGACAATATGGAATTCAGCCAGCGCCTGCTTGAGGCGCGCGCTGGCTGCCGCGCGGCTCTCGTCCCAGACGATGAGCTTGGCAATCATCGGATCGTAGTAGGGCGTGATGTCATCGCCCTCGGCGACGCCCGCGTCGACCCGGACCCAACGCGACATTTGCGGCTGGCGCAAATACGTCAGATGACCCGTGGCCGGCAGAAATCCCCGGTCCGGATCCTCGGCGTAGATGCGCGCCTCGATGGCGTGGCCGCTGATGGCCAATTGCTCCTGCCGCAGCGGCAGCGACTCGCCGGCCGCGACGCGAAACTGCCATTCGACCAGGTCCTGGCCGGTGATCATCTCGGTTACCGGATGCTCGACCTGCAGGCGTGTATTCATCTCCATGAAATAGAACTCGCCACCGGGTGCGACGATGAATTCAACCGTGCCCGCGCCCACATAGCCGACGGCGCGAGCGGCGGCCAGCGCGGTCGCGCCCATGTGCGCGCGCCGCGGCGAATCCATGCCCGGCGCCGGCGCCTCCTCGATGACCTTCTGATGGCGACGCTGTATGGAGCAATCGCGTTCAAAAAAATATACGCCGTGGCCCTGGCCATCCAGGAACACCTGGATTTCGATATGCCGCGGGCGCAGGACATATTTCTCGATCAGCACCCGGGCGCTGCCAAAGCTCGCCTGCGCCTCGCGCTGACAGGAGGCCAGCGCGGCAGCAAAGTCCGCACTCTTATCGACGCGCCGCATGCCTTTGCCGCCGCCGCCGGCGCTGGCCTTGATCAACACCGGGTAGCCGATGGCATCGGCCTGCTGTTGCAGCAGATCGGCCGATTGCTGTTCGCCGTGGTAACCCGGCACCAGCGGCACTCCGGTCTGTTGCATGAGCGACTTGGCCGCCGATTTGGAGCCCATGGCGCGAATGGCGGCCGCCGGCGGGCCGATGAAAATCAGGCCGGCGCGCGCGCACTGCTCGGCAAACTGCTCGTTTTCGGACAGAAATCCATAGCCCGGATGAATCGCCTCGGCCCCGGCGCGCAGCGCCGCCTCGACGATGGCGTCGCCGCGCAGATAACTGTCGCGCGCGGGCGCCGGGCCGATAGGTATGGCCTCGTCGGCCAGGCGAACGTGCAGGGCGTTGGCGTCGGCATCGGAGAATACCGCGACGCTGCGTATGCCCAGGCGTCGCGCTGTGCGCTCGATGCGGCAGGCGATCTCACCGCGATTGGCAATCAGGATGGTGCCGAACATGCGCGCGCCGCTACATCCGGAACACGCCGAAGCGCGTCTCCGCAATCGGCAGCGTCAGACTGGCTGCCAGTCCCAGCCCAAGGCACATGCGGGTATCGGCCGGGTCGATGATGCCGTCGTCCCACAGCCGAGCCGTGGCGTAGTAGGGGTGTCCCTGCTGCTCGTATTGGGC
>DASXLF010000410.1:0-1509 GCA_036496405.1 Steroidobacteraceae bacterium
AGCCTGGGCGAAATGCTCGGCCTCGGTGAGGTCGACGAGACGACCTCTACACGGCACTGGACTGGCTGCTGGAACGTCAGCCTGCCATCGAGCGCGTGTTGGCCAAACACCATCTCAGCAGCGGGACGCTGGTGCTGTACGATGTCTCGTCGAGCTACATGGAAGGTCATTGCTGTCCGTTGGCCAAACGCGGCTATAGCCGCGACGGCAGGAGAGGCACGCTGCAGATCGTCTACGGCCTGCTCTGTGCTCCTGACGGCTGTCCCGTCGCCATTGAAGTCTTTGCGGGCAACACCGCCGATCCGATGACGCTGGCGGCCCAGGTCGATAAGCTGAAGCGCCGCTTCCAGCTTGAGCATGTGGTGCTGGTCGGCGATCGCGGCATGATCACCCAGGCACGCATCACCGAGGAGATCACGGCGGCAGGCCTGGACTGGATCACTGCGCTGCGTGCGCCTGCGATCAAGGCGCTGTTGGCAAACGGCGCGTTGCAGCTGTCGCTGTTCGACCAGCGCGACATGGCCTCCATCACGGCACCCGAGTTCCCCGGCGAGCGTCTGGTGGTGTGCCGCAATCCCGATCTCGCCGCACAGCGGTGCCGCAAGCGCGCCGAACTGCTCGCCGCCACCGAGGGCGATCTCACCCGCATTCAGGCAGCTGTCACACGCCGTCGCGATCCATTGCGTGGCACTGCCGAGATCGCGCTGGCCGTTGGCGCAGTGATCAACCGACACAAGATGGCCAAGCATTTTGCTCTCGACATCTCGGACACGAGCTTCAGCTTTGCCCGCAAGGACACTGAGATCGCTGCCGAAGCGGCGACCGACGGCATCTACGTCGTGCGTACCAGCCTGCCTGCGGCGAGCTTCGACGACGCGGCGACGGTGCGCAGCTACAAATCACTCGCTCTGGTGGAGCGGGCCTTCCGTTGCATCAAGACCGTCGATCTGCAGGTCCGGCCGGTCTATCACTGGCTGGCAGATCGGGTGCGCGCGCACGTGTTTCTCTGCATGCTGGCGTATCACCTGGAATGGCACATGCGCCAGCGTCTCGCGCCGATGCTGTTCGACGATACTGACAAGCACGCTGCCGAAGCACTGCGCACCTCCGTGGTGGCACAGGCGCAACGCTCACCCGCCGCTGTCACCAAGCAGACCACCGGCCTGACCCCGGATGGCCTGCCGGTGCACAGTTTCCGATCGCTGCTGGCCGATCTGGCGACGCTGGCGCGCAATACCGTCACCACCGCCATCACCCCGAACTATCCGATCACCGTGCTGACCAGGCCGACAGCAATTCAGCACAAGGCATTCGCGCTTCTTGCCGTCACATGTAGCCAGTAGCGACGCCTCGCAATCACAGCTTCTGCCATTAGTTCAAGCTGTTACGCGATTTCAAAGGAGGAAGCTCGGCCTAACCGATCACCTCCTGCCCATGCTGCTGCGTGATAGCTACTGCTGCTGTGCTGCGGCCTGATGGCTGCTGCGCTGTGCTGAGTTGCTACATCAC
>DASXLF010000411.1:0-26392 GCA_036496405.1 Steroidobacteraceae bacterium
CGATGGATGCCGCTCCGCCCCCAGGCCTGCTACGCCGCAGCGAAATGCGGGTGCCGCCGGACTGGCTCGAGGCGGCACGGGCCGATCCGGAGACGCGCTTCCTCATCTGCCGCGGCACCAGCCACCTGGTGCGTAACGAACCCGAGGCTTCGATTGCCTTCCTGGCCGCGGACGAGCTGCCGCTGGCCGCCATCGAACCGGCACGGCTGGTGCTGCTGGGGTGGTTTCATGGGCACCGCTGCGTGCTGGTGGACCTCCCCGCCGACCTGCCGCTGTCCCCGGCGGGCACGGTTTACGAGGAATTGCGGCCATTGCTGCCGCGGCAGTCGGCCGCTGAAGCGCAGCTGCTGATCACGGCGCGCGCGCTCATGGTCTGGCGCGCCCGCCAGCGCCATTGCGGCGTCTGCGGCGCCCCTACCGCGCCGCGCCGCGCCGGGCACGTCGTGGTCTGCACCAATGATGCCTGTCACGCCGAATTCTTCCCGCGCATCGACCCGGCCATCATCGTGCTGGTCACCGACGGCTCGCGCGCTCTGCTGGGTCGCCAGCCCTCGTGGCCCAAGGATCGCTATTCGGCCCTGGCCGGATTCGTCGAGGCGGGCGAGACCCTCGAGGAGGCGGTAGCGCGCGAAGTCGAGGAGGAAACCGGTGTGAGCATCGACTCGGTGCGCTATTTCGCCTCGCAACCGTGGCCGTTTCCCGCCTCGCTCATGCTCGGATTTCACGCCGGCGCCCGAGCGGACGCCGGACCGATCCGGCTCGACGGCGAACTGGAAGACGCGCGCTGGTTTGAACTCGAGGAATTGCGCTCGGCGCCGGCGATACTGTTGCCGCCACCGCACACCATTGCGCGCCGCCTGATCGAGGCCTGGTTCAGCCGCTGAAGCCGCAGCCTCACATGTGGGCACCGAGACTGCTGCTCGCGGCGCTGAGCCTGTTGGCCACGCCCGCGCTGGCCGACATTCATATCGACATCGATGGTGTCGACGGTGAGCTGCGCCGCAACGTGCTGGCGTTCCTGAGTCTCGAGCGCTACAAGGACCATGACCGGCTCGAACCGGCGGCGGTGCAGCGCCTGTACAACCGCATCGACGATGAGGTGCATTCGGCGCTGCGCCCGTTCGGGTATTACGATCCGAAGATCAGCTCCTCGATCGAGCCGCCCGACAAGGAGCACCACTGGCACGTGGGCATCACCATCGACCCCGGGCCGCCAGTGGTGGTCGATACGGTGCAGGTACAGGTCAGCGGGCCCGGAGCCAGTGACCCGGTATTCACGCGCATCACCGGCGCCGTGCCCATCCATCCGGGCCAGCGCCTGAGCCACGGCGCCTACGAGCAGCTCAAGGCCAGCCTGGAACGCGCGGCTGCCACCTACGGCTATCTCGACGCCCGCCTGCTGCGCAATGAACTGCGCGTGGACCGCGACGCGCATACCGCCGCTATCATCCTGCTACTCGAGACCGGCGAGCGCTACGCCTTTGGCGCCACCACCATCGACCAGACGGCCATCCGCGACAGTGAAATACGCCGCTTCCTGCGCTACCGCGAAGGTGATCCCTACAACGCTCTGGAGCTGCTGCGCACGCAGTTCGCGTTCGATGACAGCCAGTACTACTCCACCGTGGTGGTGGACGCCGGCGAGCGCGATCGGGTGCATCACACCGTGCCGGTCAACATACACACCGTCAATTCACGCATCGGCTATTCGCTCGGCGCCGGCTACGGCACCGATACCGGCGTGCGCGGCACCGCCAGCTGGACCGTGCCGCGCATCAACAGCTACGGCCACCGCTTTCGCGTGCAGATGCAGCTGTCGCAGATTCAGCAGACCTTCGATGCGCGCTACGACATGCCGTTCGGTGACCCGGTGCTGGAAAAATTCTCGCTCGAGCTGGTCGGCCAGGAGTCGCAGCTCGGCAACAATGTCACCACCAATGAAGTGGCTGCCGGGCCCAGCGTCACGCAGATCCTGGGCTCCTGGCAGCGCGTGCTCACGGTCAACGCCGTGCACACGGTCACCGACGATCCCATCATCGGCCGCCAGATCGACAACCTGGTAGTGCCGAGCATCGTGTTCGCCTCGGTACCCGAAGGCTATCTGGGGGAAGCCCTGTTCAGCCGCGGCCTGTACGCGCAGCTCCTGGGCTCCGGCACCGCGATGGGCGCGCGCGAGAACTTCCTGCGCCTGGACCTGCAGGCCGAGCGGGTGGTGGACCTGAGCCGCCTGTGGCATCTGCTGTTTCGCTCCGAACTGGGCGCCAGCACCACCAGCGACGTCGAAAACCTGCCCGGCCAATATCGTTTCTTCGCCGGCGGCGACCGCAGCGTGCGCGGCTTCGCCTACGACGACCTCTCGCCGGTGAAGCTCACCACTGCCGGCGTTCCGGTCAAACCCGGCGGCCGCGATCTCATCACCGGCACGGTCGAGATCGAGCGCGACCTGCCGCACGACTTCGGCGTGGCGCTGTTCGTCGATGGCGGCAATGCCATCGATCACTTCACCGACCCGCTGGCCTATTCGGTCGGCGTGGGCTTTCGCGTGCGCCTGCCGGTGGTGACCGTCGGCATCGATATCGCCCAGGCCCTGCGCGCGCCAGGCTTCAACGGCCTGCCCGGTCCGCGCCTGCACTTGAATATTTCACCGAAACTCTGAGCCGAAACGCACGCGGCGGTTTAGATTGCGGACATCGTGTCCCTGCGCCACCTGCTGCACCTGCTCTGGATCCCGCTGGCCCTGCTGCTGGCGCTGGGACTGCTGTACTTCCTGGCCTATACCCCCAAAGGGTTCACGCTCGTAGCCGCCCAGTTCAACCGCCGCCTGGGTCCCGCGCAGATCCAGCTCATTGGCGCCAGCGGCACGCTCGCGCGCGGCGCGCATATCGACCGTCTGGTCATCGATCACCGCCGCGTGCACATCGAAATCGACGACATCTCGGGCCGCATCGCCATCCCGCCGCTGGCCTGGCAGCTGATCCGCGTGCCCGAACTGCGGGCCGCGCACATGCTGATACATGTGCTGCCCAACACTGGCGCGCACGCGCCCTGGGTGCCGCACTTCCTGCCACCGCTAGTGCGCATCGCCGCCGAGCGCATCCGTGTGCAGAGCTGGCAGCTCATCACCAGCAACGGCACGCAATTCGAATCCACGGCGCTCAGCGCCTCCGGCATGGCGTACGCGAAGACTATCGAGCTGTACGCCGGGGCCCTTAATTTCCACGGCGCCCACGTGCGCGCCAGCGGCCAGGTGCGCGCCGCCACCTCGATCGGGCTCACCGGCGATGTGCACATCGATGCCCAGCCGCCGGGTCAGCCGACCTGGACCGTCAATGGCCGCGTCGACGGCAACCTGGCGCACCTCGGGCTGGACGCCCGCATCAGTGAACCGCTGGCCGCCGAGTTTCATGGTTCGGCGGAGGATCTCACCACTCACTGGCATTGGCAGGGCCACTCCCAGCTGCGCCGCCTGGACCTGACACTCTGGCGGCTTGGTAAAGGTCTCGGGCTGATCAGCGGTCCCCTCGAGCTGCAGGGTGACCGCGACGGCTTTCAGGCTCACGGGTTGCTGACCGCGCCGGGCCTGCGTGCCGGTGCGCTGCAGACCGAGTTCGCCGGTTCGTTTCATACTCCCATGCTCACCGTGACGCGCTTTCATCTGCGCCATGCCGCTTCCGGCGCCAGCGCCGATGCCCAGGGCACTATCAGTCTTGCGGCCGGCGGTCCGTGGCTGGATCTGCACGGCGACTGGAGCCATTTTCGCTGGCCGCTCGCCGCCGGCGCGGACACCGGCGTCGGCAGCGATCACGGCCACTACAGCCTCAGCGGCTCGCACGTGTTCGAGCTCGCGACCCAGGGCGAGCTGCGCTTCGGCACGCACGCGCCGATCACGGTCACGAGCCTGCGCGGTCAACTCGCCGGCGACGGATTGCGCGCCGACAGCGCCGAGGTGGTGAGCCTGGGTGCGCGGGCGCAATTGTCCGGCACGCTGCACTGGGGCGCTGCCAAGGACTGGCGGCTGCAGGGACACATCGAAGGCCTCGACCTCGCACAATGGCGCGCCGGTGTCACCGGCCATGTCAATTTCGCCCTCAGCGCCGCCGGCCAGTCCTATAGCTCCCAGGGCGAGCTCGAAGCGCACCTGACCGATCTGTCGGGGGACGTGCGCGGCCAGCGCGCCGACGGACATGCGCAGCTGGAACACCGAGGCGACACCTGGCTGTTCCGCGACGTCAACCTGCAGCTCGGCGCCACGCACATCGCCATCGACGGGCGCGCCGGCAACCCCGTGGACCTGAGCTTCTCGGTGGACGCCGCCGATCTGGACTTGTTGCGCCCCGGCGTGCACGGCCAGTTGCAGGCGCACGGCCGTCTATACGGTGACCGGCAGGATCTGACCTTGTCGAGCACCGCCCGATTGCGCGCGCTGGACTGGCAGGGCGTGCAGCTCGACACGCTCGAGGCCACGGTCGGCTTCGATCCGCACGGCTCGGGACGAAACGACGCCCGGATCGAGCTGCAGGGTCTGCAGTTCGCCGGCCGCCGGCTCGAACACCTGAGCCTGCGCACCGAGGGCACCACCGCACAGCATTCCCTGGCGCTCGATGCCCGCGCGGAAGGCCTGGAACTGTCGCTGCGTGGCAGCGGCCATTACGCCGCCGGGCAATGGCAGGAGCAGATCGATCACGCCCAGGTCAGCGATGGCCACAAATTGCATATGAGCCTCGAGGCGCCGGCGGCACTGGCCGTGGCTTGGGACAGCCTGCACCTGGATTCCCTGTGCCTGCACGATGAACTGGCGCGGCTGTGCGGCAGCGCCGTGCTCGCCGCGCCGCAGAGCAAAGTCTCGGTACGCGCATCCGATCTGCCGTTGCGTACCCTGACCGCGGGCCTGACGGCGGCCACCGACTACGAGGGCACACTGACCGTGCAGGTCGATGCCACCGATAGCCCGCAGACGCCGTGGCGCGGCAGCCTCAATGCCCAGCTCAACCAGGCGGCCATACGTAAGCACTTTGAGAACGGACGCATCGAGACTCTCAATCTCGGCAATGGCCTGGTGCGAGCAGAACTGACGCAGTCCGACTTGTCGGCCGGCTTAGGCCTCGATGCCGGCCCCGCCGGTGTGATCGAGGGCCACTTGAGCGCGCACGGCACCGATTCGCACTGGCGCGACTGGCCACTGACCGGCGATCTCAAGCTCGACACCGACGCGGTCGGTTTCGTCGAGGCCTATGTCTCGCAGATCGATCGCGCCAGCGGCCGCCTGAATGCCACGCTCGCCCTGTCGGGCACCGCGGCGGCGCCGCGGATCAGCGGTGATCTCGCCGTGACCGGCGCTCAGCTCGATGCCTATCAGGTGGCCCTGTCGCTGCGCGATCTGAATTTCCACGCGCACCTGGCGGAGGACACGCTCAACCTCGATGGCGAGGCGGCCTGCGGTCCCGACGGCCACGCACAGGTCAGCGGCACCTTGCGCTGGCAACAGGGTCTGCCATTCGGCGAACTGCATCTCAAGGGCAGCGACCTGCGGGTGATCAATCTGCCCGAGGCACGCGTGGACGCCTCCCCGGACGTTGCTCTGCGGCTGCAAGGCCAGCGCATCGATATCCACGGTCAGGTGGCCTTGCCGTACGCACGCATCCAACCCGCGAATCTGACCAACGCCGTGCTGCCCACGAGCGATGAAGTCATCGTCGGTGAAAGCTCGCCGGTGAAGGCCGGCGATTTCAAGGTCTACAGCGACATCACGCTGCTGCTCGGCGAGCGCGTCACGGTCAATACCGCGGGACTGTCCGGGCGGCTGAGCGGCAGCATCCGCGTGGCCACCGACGACACCGGCATCAGCCGCGGCAGCGGCGAACTCAAGGTTGAAGAGGGCAAATACCTCGCCTACGGACGCAACCTCGACATCGAGCACGGCCGGCTGCTGTTCAGCAATGGGCTGATGGGCGACCCGGGCCTCGATCTGCGCGCGGTCAAGAAATTTCCCGATATCACGGCCGGGGTCAATGTGCGCGGCACCTTGCGGCAGCCGCGCATGACCTTCTTCTCCGACCCGCCGGTGGCGCAATCGCAGATCGTGTCGCTGCTGCTGGCCGGCGGTTCGCTGGAAACCGTGCAGAACACCACCACCAGCACCGACCCGGCGCTGCACAACAGCGCCTCGCGCGCCGACCTGATGCAGGGCGGCGCCATCCTCGCGCAGCAGATCGGCGGCCGTTACAACTTCGAGGCCGGCGTCGAGCAGGACCTGGACAACGAGACTTCGCTGGTGCTCGGCCGCTACCTGTCACCGCGCCTGTACGTGAGCTACGGGGTCGGTCTCGCCGAGGCCATCAATACCATCAAGATGCGTTACACCATCGGCGATCACTGGACCGTCAAGACCGAGGGAGGCACCCACAGCGGCGCCGACCTCGTGTACACCATCGAACGCTAGCGCGGTCCCGGCGTTACTTCTTGCGCCGCGCCTTGCCGCCGCGTCTGGCCTTCTTCTTCGGCACCGCCTTTTTGCGGGCCACTTTCCGGGCTGGTTTTTTGGCTGACTTTCTGGCCACCTTGCGCGCGACCTTGCGCGCTGCCGGCCTGGCGGCTTTCCTGGCCGCGGCTTTCTTCTTCGGCGCGGCTTTCTTTGCCACCGCCTTCTTCACGGCGGCCTTCTTCGGCGCAGCTTTGGCTGGCGCAGCTTTCGCTGGCGCGGCCGGCGCTTTTGGTGGTGACGGGGCCTTCGGCGGTGGCGATGGCTTGGGGGGCGGTGAAGCTTTGGGGGGTGAGGTGCTCGGCGGCGGCGCGCTCGCGCTCGCCCCCATGGAGTGCACGGCAAAGGCCACGCCCTTGGGGTCGCGCAGCTGCGCGATGCGTCCGCCGCCAGGTACGTCCATGGGCCCATTGATAATGTGGCCGCCGGACTGGGTAGCCGTCGCGGCCGCCTTATCGGCGTCCGGCACCGAGGTATAAGTCAGCCAGAACGGGCCCGTCTCCGCATGCGACTGGCGGTAGATACCGCCGCGCTGCGCACCGTCGGCGCCGAAGATCAGATAGAAGCCGTTGGCTCCCATGTTCATGCGGTGGATGAGCTGCCAGCCAAATAGCGAGCGGTAGAAATCGAAGGCCGCTTCGAAGTCGCTGGTCGCCAGCTCCTGCCAGGCCATCTCGCCGTGCTGCGGCATGCCCTTGGGTGCGCTCGACTGCAGCGGTTTGAAAGCTGCGAACGGGGCACCCTGCGGATCGGCCAGCACCGCGTAACGGCCGACCTGATCAATATCGGTCGCCGCTGCCAGCACCCGCGCGCCGAGTTTCTCGGCGCCGGCCACCATGGCATCGACATCGTTGGCACCAATGAAGGGCAACCAATTCGAGCGCGCGCCGGCGGCATGACGCTCCGGGGTCATCGCCGACATGCCGGCGACCGGGCCGCTGCGGGCGGAAAAAATAGTGGTCTTGTTATCGACCGCCCAGGGTTGCGCGCTCCAACCCAGCACCCGGGCGTAGAACGGTGTGACCGCCGCCGCGTCCTCGGCCAATTGCGCTTGCCACAGAAATCGTCCCTGGATGCTCGACTGTGCCATGGCAATCCCCTTTTATTTGCACTGATTAACTGGAACGACGCAGCGCTCAGAAGATACACCGAAGCGAACATCGCTCGGTAGTGCGACTTGCAACCGCAAAGGGCATTGCGTGCTATTGCATTTTTATGCATACTTATGAGGATTTATGCACGAGCCGCCATGCTTACCGATAGACAACAGATAGATCGCCGCAACGCCATCCTGCGCATCCTGCGTGGCGGAGTCGTGCGCCGGCAGAGCGATCTGGCGCAGCTGCTCAAGCGCGATGGCTTCGAAGTCACGCAGTCCTCGGTCAGCCGCGACCTGCGCGAACTCGGCGTGCTCAAGGCCAGCGGCCGCTACCTGGCTCCGCCAGACGAGGTCGCGCGGGCGAATGGAGATTTCGGCGCGCTGTCGCAGTTCGTGCGCACCGTGCGTCCGGCCGGATCTTCGATCACCGTCATCCGCACCATGATCGGTGCCGCCGCTAGCGTCGCGGTGGCGCTGGACAAGGCCGAGTGGCCGGAAGTCGTGGGCACCATCTCGGGCGACGACACGATTTTCCTGGCCACCGCCGACGCGCGCGCGCAGCAGCGTCTGATCGAGCGCCTGAACTCATTGTTCCGTACCTGAAGAGCACCATGCCGCAACCTGCCGATGCACCACCTATCCTGCTCGCCTATTCCGGCGGCCTCGACACCTCGTTCCTGGTGCCGTGGCTGACGCAGAATTATCAGCGTCCGGTCATTACCGTCACCGTCGATACCGGCGGCATCGATGCGGCCGCGGCTGTCACTTTGCGAGAACGCGCCACGCAACTCGGCGCCATCGAACACCACCAGGTGGATGCGCGCGCCGATTACTTCGAACAGGTGCTGCGTTTCCTCATCATCGGCAACGTGCGGCGCGGTCAGCTGTATCCCCTGAGCGTGGGGGCCGAGCGCGTGATGCAGGCCCAGACCATCGCCCGCATGGCGCGCACATTGGGCACCGGCACCATTGCCCATGGCTGCACCGCGGCCGGCAACGACCAGGTGCGATTCGAAGTGGCGCTGCGCACGCTGGCGCCGGATCTGCAGGTGCTGGCGCCGATTCGCGATCGCGCCTTCCGGCGCAGCGAGGAACTGGAGTACCTGCAGCAAGCGAAACTGCCGATTCCTCCCTACGGCGCGGCCTATTCCATCAATCGCGGGCTCTGGGGTGTCACCATCGGCGGCCAGGAAACGCTGACCTCCAGCGGCAGCATTCCCGAATCCGCCTGGGTGCTCTCGCACGCCGCGTTCAGCCAGCCACGGGCTCCCGAGCAGCACACGCTGAGCTTCGAAGGCGGACGGCCCACGGCACTCGACGGCCACCGGCTCGAGCCGGTGGCGCTGATCGAGCGGCTGGAAGCGCTCGGCGCGCCGTTTGCCATCGGCCGCGGCATTCACCTGGGCGATACCATCATCGGCACCAAGGGACGCGTGGCGTTCGAGGCGCCCGCGGCCGAGATACTGCTGAACGCGCACCGCGAACTGGAAAAACTGGTGCTCACGGCGCGCCAGCAGCGCATCAAGGAACTGCTGGCTGCGCCCTATGGCGATCTGGTGCACGAGGGACAGCTGCTCGATCCGGTGTGCCGCGACATCGAAGCGCTGCTGCTGAGTTCGCAGCAGCGCGTGACCGGCGAGGTGCATTTTCTGCTGCGTCCCGGCGCGCTGTTCATCGAGGGCGTGGAATCCCCGTATTCGCTGATGACCGCCTCCAAGGGCGTCTACGGCGAAGCGGTCGGGGAGTGGACTCCAGCCGATGCGCTCGGGTTCTCGAAGATCGTCGCATTGCCCGGCGTATTTCACCGCCGGGCCGGAGAGCGCTTGCCATGAAGAGCGTGGTGGTCGACAAGGTGGCCTCGGTCACGCAGGCGTGCGCACTCGGGCACGAGCTGCGGCTGTCGAGCGATATACCGGCCGAGGAAGGCGTGGTGGTGGTCGCCGAGGTGCTCAACAATAAATCCACCTACAACACGCTCGAGCTGGCCAGCGGCCGGATGGCGAAGATCGTCAAGGGCGACATCGTGGTCGGAGCGCTCGGGCCGCGCCGTGCACTGTTCGGTTATTCCGGCCACGTGCCGGACGCGCTCAAGCCCGGCGATGTGATCCAGATGCTCAACATCGGCGGCGTCATGGGCGTGTGCGATTCCGCCACCGCCGACAAGGGCAAACCGTTCGACTGTCGCGTGCTCGGCGTGGTCTTGCATTTTCCCTATCTCGGCGAGCGCATCGGCATTCCGGCGCGGGTCGGATTCCGGCCGCTGGATTTCAATGCGCCGCTGGAAACCGGCGGAGTGCCGGTGGTGGCGCTGGCCGGCACCTGCATGGAGGCCGGCAAGACCGCGGCCGCGGCCGCGATCGTCGCGCGCATGCGCCACCGCGGACTGATCGTCGATGCCTTCAAGGCCACCGGCGTCTCACTGCGCCGCGACATCCTGGCATTCGAGGATGCCGGCGCGCGCCGCACCATGATCTTCACCGATCTGGGAGTAGTGACCACCACCGGCCGCACGGGACCGGCGCTCACGCGCACCATGCTCAGCGAGCTGTCCGCCGGCAAACCCGACGCCATCGTGTTCGAACTCGGCGATGGCCTGCTCGGCACCTACGGCGTGGATGCGATTCTCGAATGCGCCGACATCCGGCGCGCGCTCACCGGCGTGGTGCTGTCGGCCAATGACCCGGTGGCCGCCTGGGGCGGCGTCAAGCTGCTGCGCGAGCGATTCCAGATCGAGCCGTGCATGGTGACCGGCCCATCCACCGACAATCAGGTCGGCATCGAGATCATCGAACAACAGATGCGCGTGGCCGCCTGCAACGCCATGACCGATGCCGCCGGCCTTGGCGATGCGGTCATCGCCGCCATCGGTCTTGGGGACACCGCGCAGCGGGTGGCGGGAGCCGCTGAATGACGCGCACCATTCCGGCGGTGGTGCTCGGCGGCACCGGCTACGTCGCGGGCGAGCTGTTGCGTCTGCTCGCGGGCCATCCGCACTTCAAACTCGCTGGCGTGTTATCCGACAGCCAGCCCGGCTCGCCGGTGGCGGAAGCCTTTAGCCACCTGGTTCCGGTGTATCCCGACGAGCGCTTCAAATCACTGGCCGACATCGAAACCATCGTCGCCGGTGAATCCTCAACGGCGATATTCTCCGCCGCCCCGCATGGCGCGGCAGCACCGCTGATCGACGCCCTGCTGCGCTGTGCCGAGGCGGCCGGCAGCCAGCCGCGCGTGGTCGATATCTCGGCGGATTTTCGCTTCACTTCCGCCTCGGCCTACGAAGGCGTGTACCGGCACGTGCACGGCGCGCCCGGGCGCATCGCCTCCTTCGTGTGCGCGCTGCCCGAGCATTTGCCGCGTGCCACCGCGCCGCACGTGGCGCACCCCGGCTGCTTCGCCACCGCGGCCCTGCTGGCTTCGGTGCCGTTGCTGAAGCTCGGACTCACGCAGGGAGATCTGTTCGTGTCCGCCGTCACCGGCAGCACCGGCTCCGGGCGCAAGCCCCAGGAAGGCACGCACCATCCCAGGCGCCACAGCGACCTGTACGCCTACAGCGCCCTGTCGCACCGTCACGCACCCGAGATCCGCGCCTGCGCGCTGGCGGCCAGCGGTGTGGATGCTCAGTTCGCCTTCGTGCCGCACTCCGGACCGTTCGCCCGCGGCATCCACGCCACGGTGCAGGCCAGCCTGCGTGCGCCGCTGCACAGCACGCAGGTGCTGGCGGCGCTGCGCGAGTTCTACGCCGGTGCCCCCTTCGTGCGCGTCAGCGACAGCCCGCCACACGTCAAGGATGTGGTCGCCAGCAATTACGCCACGCTCTCCGCGGTCAGCGACGGACGCACGCTGGCGGTGATGTGCGTGCTCGACAATCTCAACAAAGGCGCAGCCGGGGGCGCAGTGCAATGGATGAACCGTCTGTACGATCTGCCGGAAACCTCGGGCCTGACCGCGCCGGCTCCGGGCTGGACATGAGCCCGGGCGCACCAGCGCACAGCGCGGACAGCGCCGGCGAGCTACCGGATTATCTGGCGCCGGTATTCGCGCAATATCCGCTGCCGGTGGTGTCGGCCCGCGGCGTGTGGCTGCGCACGGCCGACGGCCGGCGGATTCTCGATATGTACGGCGGCCACGCCGTGGCGGCACTCGGTTACGGCCATCGCGGCTGGACGCGGGCGCTGGCCTCGCAGGCGCGCACCTTGAGTTTTCAGAGCAATGCCGTGCCGCTGCAATCACGCTTGCGAGCCGCGCAGCGGCTGATCCGCTTTTCCGGCCTGGACTTCAACAGCGTGTTCTTCGTCAACAGCGGCGCGGAGGCCAACGAAAACGCGTTAAAGATGGCCTTCACCATCACCCGGCGCGCACACGTGGCCGCGGTGGAGCATTCGTTCCACGGCCGCACCGCCGCCACCGGCGCCATCACCTGGGGCGCGGCCAGTAAATGGTACGGCTATCCCCGCACCCCTTTCGACGTCAGCTTCATTGCCCGGCGTGAGATCAATGCCATCCCCGCCACCGTGACCACCGCCACCGCCGCGGTGATCGTCGAGCCGGTGCAGGGTGTCGGCGGCGCCTACGACATGGGCGCTGCGTTCCTGCGCGCATTGCGCACGCGCTGCGATGAAGTCGGCGCGCTGCTGATTTTCGATGAAGTGCAATGCGGCATGGGCCGCACCGGCGAGCCGTTCGCGGCCACGCTCTACGGTGTGCAGCCCGACATGATCACCACCGCCAAGGCGCTCGGCAACGGCTTTCCGTGCGCGGCGCTGCTGATGAGTCCGCGCGTGGCGGCGGCCGTGAAGCTCGATGCGCTAGGCACCACCTTCGGCGGCGGGCCCATGGCGTGCGCGGCGATGGAAGCCGTAATCGAAGCCATCGAGTCGGAGCAACTGCTCGCGCGCGTGCGCCACATCTCGGCGCTGATCCGCAATCGCTGCCTGGTCGGTCCGGTGATCGCGCACCAGGGCGCGGGATTGCTGCTCGGCCTGCGCACCGTGCGTCCGGCCAAGGAGATTCACGCGGCGCTGCTCGAGCGCGGCATTCTCGCCGGCACCAGCGCCGATCCCACCATCCTGCGGCTGCTGCCACCCTTCATCTTGCGCGACCGGCATGTCGAGCTGCTGCGCCGGGCATTGCTCGACATCGGCAGCTGAAATCATGCAGCGCTTCCTCGATCTGGCGGATTTCTCGCTCGCCGAGGTGCAGCAGCTGGTAGCACTGGCACAGCGGCTGGAGAGCACGCCCGAGCCGCAGGCCCTGCGCGGCAAAATACTTGGGCTGCTGTTCATGAACCCGTCGCTGCGCACGCTGTCCTCATTTCAGGCCGGCATGGCGCGGCTCGGCGGCTCGTGTTTCGTGATCACGCCCGGCGCCGGCACCTGGCAGCTGGAAACACGCACCGGCGCGGTCATGGATGGCGCCGCCGCCGAACACGTTCGCGAAGGCCTGCCGGTGCTGGCCTCGTACTGCGATGCGCTCGGTATTCGTTCGTTCGCCGATGGCAAGGATCTGGCGGCCGATCTGAGCGAAAGCAAATTCAGCGCCATGTCGGCACTCATCGACAAACCGCTGATCAATCTCGAATCCGCCATGAATCATCCCTGCCAGTCGCTGGCCGACTGGAAGACGCTCGATGAACTGCAGCTGCCGCGGCGCGCGAAATTCGTGTTGAGCTGGGCCTGGCACCCGCGGGCGCTGCCGCTGGCGGTACCGGCCGCCACCGTGCACATGGCGGCCATGCGCGGCATGGAAGTGGTGGTGCTGCGTCCCGACGGTTTTGCCCTGCCGGAGGCGGTGATGGAAAAGGCGCGGCGCGCCGCGGCGGTCAGCGGCGGCAGCGTGCGCGAGAGCGCCGATCGGCGCGATGCCCTGGCCGGTGCGCGTATCGTCTACGCCAAGGAGTGGGGCTACACCGACCGTTATGGCGATGAAGAATTTGATCGCAAGGCGCGAGCGCCGCTGCGCGACTGGTGCCTGGACGAGCCGTGGTTCGCAAACGCCAGCGGCGATTGCCGGTTGATGCATTGCCTGCCGGTGCGGCGTAATGTCGCGCTCGCCGACGCCCTGCTCGACGGCGCGCGTTCGCTGGTGCTGCGGCAGGCCTACAACCGCCTGCCGGCGCAGATGGCCGTGCTCCATCAGATGCTCAAGTCAACGTAAGGGACCAGGACCGACATGATTTTGCACCGCTCCGATCAGGCCGCGACCATCCACGCGCTGCGTAACGCCTCGCCCTACATCCGCCTCTACAAGGGGAAGATCTTCGTGGTGAAGGCGGGCGGCGCGGTGTTCGGCGACGCCGCGTTGACGCGCGCGCTGATCGAGCAGATTGCCATCCTGCATTACCTGGGGGTGCGCGTGGTCATGGTGCATGGCGGCGGCCCGCAACTCACCGAACTGACCGAGGCGCTGGGCGTGAGCACGCGCATGGTGCAGGGCCGGCGCGTGACCGATGAGAAATCGATCGATGCCACCTCGATGGTGCTCAATGGCCTGATCAACACTCGCATCCTGTCGATCTGCCGCGACCTGGAGATCGACGCCGTGGGACTCTCCGGTGTCGATGCCGGATTGATTCGCGCCCACAAGCGCGCGCCGGTGCAGATCAGCGGCGAGAACGGACTGGTGGATTTCGGCTTCGTCGGCGACATTGACAGTGTCGATGTGGGCGTGATCCGCAAGCACCTCGACAATGGGCTCATGCCCGTGATCAGCCCGCTGTCGGCCGACAACCGCGGCACGCTGCTTAATATCAATGCCGACACCGTGGCCGCGGCTATCGGCGCGGCGCTGGCGGCCGAGAAGCTGATCCTGTGCACCGGTGCACCGGGAATACTCGAGCGCGTGTCGGATCCGAGCTCGGTCATCTCCTATACCGATCTCGCCGGCCTGGCGCGCATGCGCGAGAGCGGTGCCATCGTCGCCGGCATGCTGCCCAAGGCCCGCGCCATCGAAGATGCGCTGCGCGGCGGCGTGCGCCGAGTGCACGTGATCTCCTACAGCGCCCGCGACAGCATTCTGGCCGAAGTGTTCACCAACGAAGGTACCGGCACACTGATCGTGCAGGACATCAAGGCGCTGACGCCGGCGGAACAGCAAGGCGGCGCATGACCCGGCTGTGGGACAAAGGGGCGCCGCTGGATGAGCGCGTATTGCGCTACACCGCCGGTGAGGACTACGTCCTGGATGAGCGTCTGGTGCGCTATGACGTGCGCGCCTCGATTGCTCATGCCGAGATGTTGCACGCGCAGCAACTGCTGTCGGCCGAGGACCTGAAGCACATTTGCGCTGGCCTGAGCGCGCTGGCCGACGAGCACGCGCGCGGCCTGTGGCACATCGAGCTAGCCGATGAGGATGGCCAGAGCGCGCTCGAGCAGCGCCTGACCGCGCGCATCGGTGCGGCCGGTGCCCGCATCCACCTGGGACGCTCGCGCAATGACCAGGTGCTCACGGCCTTGCGGCTGTATCTGCGCGATGCCATCGGCGAACTGCACGACGGCACGCAGCATCTGGTGCAGGCGCTCGAACGCCTGAGCGCGCGCCAGGGTGCGACGGCGCTGCCCGGCTACACGCACATGCAGCAGGCCATGCCGAGTTCGGTGGCGCTGTGGGCCGGCGGCTACGCCGCCGAGTTCATGGACGATGCGCTCGGTCTTGAGAGTGCGCGCCGGCGCGTAGAGAAGAATCCGCTGGGCTCGGCCGCCGGTTACGGCGCGCCCGGGCTGCCGCTGGACCGCGCCGCAACCACCCAGGCGCTGGGCTTTGCACAGGCCCACGAGCCGGTCACCGCGGTACAGCTCTCGCGCGGCAAGGCCGAAGCGCAGCTGCTGTTCGAGCTGGCACTGCTCATGGGCGACATGGGCCGCATGGCCGCCGACTTGCTGCTGTTCTACACCCAGGAATTCGCCTTCATCGAGCTGCCGGAGGATTTCACCACCGGCTCATCGATCATGCCGCAGAAGCGCAACCCGGATGTGTTCGAGCTGGTGCGCGCGCGCAGCGCCACGGCGCTGGCGGCGCTGACCGAGGCGCTGGCGATCTGCGCCAAACTGCCCTCGGGTTACCAGCGGGACCTGCAATTGCTGAAGTTCCCGCTGTTTCGCGGCATCGATCTCGCGCTGCAGACGCTCGATATCGTGGCCGCGGCGCTCGATGCGCTAAAATTCCGTTCCGAACGCATTCGCCTGGATCCAGCCATACATGCGGCCGGCGAGGCCTATGCGATGGTGCTCGCTGACGGTATACCGTTTCGCGAGGCCTACAGGCGGGTGGCAACGCGCCATAAGCGCAAGGACTGAAGCATGCAGCAGGAAGCAACCGCCGCCGGCGTCAGCCGTGGACTGGTCGAGTACACGCATTGGATCTACGGGCTGCATGCGCTCTCGGTGCTGATCGGGCTGAGCACCGCGCACAACGTGGCCATGCGCTTCGCCTTTGGTTTGCCGTCCATCGTCGCCGTGATCATGAACTACGCACGGCGCTCGGAGACGCGCGGCACCTGGCTGGAAAGTCATTTTCGCTGGCAGATCCGCACCTTCTGGTATTCCTGGCTGTGGATCATCATCACCTCCATTCTGGCCATACCGTTGCTGATCGTGGTCATCGGCTTTCTGATCGCCATGGTCGGCTATGCGCTGGTGGGATTGTGGATCATCTATCGCGTCGCGCGCGGTTGGCTGGCACTGCGCGAAGGCCGGCCTATGCCCGTGCCGGCGACATGAGAGCCATGGCATGAAAGGTATTGCGGTGACCGCACTCGCGGCCGCGTTGCTGGCGCTGACCACCGCGGGCACGCTCACCGGTTGCGGCCAGAAGGGCGCGCTCTACCTGCCGCATCAAAAGAAAACCCGCGTGCCGGCGGACCCGGTGAATCCCGCCCCTGACACGCCCGCGCCGGAGCCCGGTGCCGGCCCGCAGGCACCCACCGCTTCGCACTCCTAGCGCCCTGCGCGCCCCATGCCGTTACCCGAACGTCCGGATCTGGTGCTGATCGATGGCTCCTCGTATCTGTACCGGGCCTTCTTTGCGCTGCCGCCGCTGACCAATTCCAAGGGCACGCCCACCGGCGCGATCTACGGCGTGCTCAACATGCTGTCGAAGTTCGTGCGCGAGTTCGCACCGCCGCACATCGGTGTGGTGTTCGATGCCCCGGGCAAGACCTTCCGCGATGATCTGTTCGCCGAGTACAAGGCGCACCGCGCGCCCATGCCCGACGATCTGCGCTCGCAGACCGAGCCGCTGCTGGCCGCGGTTGAGGCCCTGGGCCTGCCGGTGCTGCGTATCGCCGGCGTCGAAGCCGACGATGTGATCGGCACCCTGGCCTGCCGCGCCGCCGCTCGCGGCCAGAGCGTGCTGATCTCCACCGGCGACAAGGACATGGCACAGCTGGTCAACGAGCACATCACGCTGATCAACACCATGAGCAATTCGGTGCTGGATCGCGCCGGCGTGAAAGCCAAGTTCGACGTCTTTCCCGAGCAGATCATCGACTATTTGGCGCTGGTGGGCGACAGCTCCGACAACATTCCGGGCATCGACAAGGTCGGGCCGAAGACCGCCGCCAAGTGGCTCAATGCCTACGGCACGCTCGACGGGCTGCTGGCCCATATCAGCGAGATCCCGGGCAAGGTGGGAGAGAATCTGCGCGCCGGCCTGACCACGCTCGAACTCTCGCGCCAGCTCGCCACCATCCGCACCGACCTGACACTGGAACTCGATGAGTCCGGGCTGACGCGCCGCGCGAGCGACGTCGCCAAGCTGCGCGCTATCTACGGCGCGCTGGAATTGCGCACCCTGCTGCAGCAGCTGGAAACGCTCGCGGCCGCCGAGGCGGCCAACGCGCCGCCCGGGACGGTGACCGTGGCTGCGGGCGCCGAGGTGAGCGAAGGCGTGGCCGTGGCGGCGGAAGTCGTGATGGTGACACCGGCCGATCCGCGCGTCGCTGAACTGGCGGCCATCCCGCGCCGCTACGAGACCATCGCTGACTATGATGCGCTGGCGCGCTGGTGCGAGGCGCTGGGCGCGGCCGAGCTGTTTGCCTTCGATACCGAAACCACCAGCCTCGACTACATGAACACCGAAATCGTCGGCGTGTCGTTCGCCATCGAGCCCGGACATGCCGCCTACGTGCCGCTGGCGCACGACTATCCCGGCGCCCCGGAGCAACTGGATCGCCAGCGAGTGCTGGAGATGCTCAAGCCGCTGCTGGAGGACCCCAATCGCGGCAAGCTCGGCCAGCACCTGAAATTCGATGCCCACGTACTGGAGAACTACGGCATCACGCTGCGCGGACAGCGCTATGACACCATGCTCGAGTCATACATTCTCAACAGTACCGCCACGCGCCACGACATGGACTCGCTGGCGCAGCACTATCTCGGCGTGCGCACCATCCATTTCGAGGATGTGGCCGGCAAGGGCGCCAAGCAGATCACCTTCAACCAGGTCAGCATCGAGACTGCCGCCGAATACTCGGCCGAAGATGCCGACGTCACCATGCGTCTGCACCGGCTGCTGTGGCCGCGACTGCAGGAGTCACCGGCGCTGGCGAAGCTGTACACGGAAATCGAACAGCCCCTGGTGCCGGTACTGCAACGCATGGAGCGCAAGGGCGTGCTGATCGACCGCGACATGCTGGCCACGCACAGCGGCGAACTGCTGATCCGCATGCGCGAGATCGAGGCGCTGGCGCACACCGAGGCCGGCGCGCCCTTCAATCTCGATTCACCCAAGCAATTGCAGCAGATCCTGTTCGAGAAACTGCAATTGCCGGTGCTGCGCAAAACTCCCTCGGGCACCCCTTCCACCGGCGAAGACGTGCTCGAGGAACTGGCCGCCAGTTTTCCGTTGCCGAAACTGATTCTCGAATACCGCGGGCTGGCCAAGCTGCGCTCGACCTACACCGAGAAACTGCCGGCGCAGATCGATCCCCACACGCACCGCGTGCACACCAGCTATCACCAGGCCGTGGCCGCAACCGGCCGGCTGTCCTCCACCGACCCGAACCTGCAGAACATACCGATCCGCCGCCTCGAAGGCCGGCGCATTCGTCAGGCCTTCGTGGCCGAACCCGGCTATTGCCTGCTGGCGGCCGACTACTCGCAGATCGAATTGCGCATCATGGCGCACCTGTCGGGGGATGAAGGCCTGCTGCGCGCGTTCGCCGAGGACCGCGACATCCACCAGGCCACGGCCGCGGAAGTGTTCGGCGTGGCGCTCGATCAAGTGTCGAGCGATCAGCGCCGCTCGGCCAAGGCCATTAATTTTGGTTTGATTTACGGCATGTCCGCTTTTGGACTGGCGCGCCAGCTGGGCGTGGCGCGCAGCGCGGCGCAAACTTATGTGGACCTGTATTTCGCGCGCTATCCCGGCGTGCGCCGTTACATGGACGCCACGCGCGAGCAGGCGCGGCGCGACGGCTTCGTCGAGACCGTGTTCGGGCGACGCCTATTTCTGCCCGAGATCCGCTCGCGCAACCGCGCCCTGCAGCAGTATGCCGAGCGCAGCGCCATCAACGCGCCCATGCAAGGCACCGCCGCCGACATCATCAAGCGCGCCATGATCACCGTCGATCAGTGGACTCAGGATCCACAGGTACCGGCCCGCCTGATCATGCAGGTGCACGATGAGCTGGTGCTCGAGGTGCGAGCCGACTTCGTCGAGCCGGCGCGCGCCGCGGTCAGCGAGCGCATGAGTGCCGCGGCCTACCTGGCCGTGCCGCTAAAGGTCGAGGTCGGTACTGGACTGAATTGGGATCAGGCGCACTGATACGACAGGGCTTTCCGAGCTGCGCCGCTGATCTGGGTGTTTTGTTGCAGCAGCGCAACACAGTCGAGGTCAAGTCTTTGAATCGTCGGGGGAAAGTTAACAAACATTCACGTGGAAACACAGAACTTTATGACGTATGAGGGGATCATACCTACTGAGTGCATTCAGTGCGCTCCCCGCTTCCCTCCCTAGGCGGGTTGAGTACGGTGCGTCGAGACCCGCACCCTACTTGGACTGGCCCCGGTGGTTACTAACCAGTGCTGCCGGGGCTTTCTTTTTTCAGCCACGCATCCAATTGCCCGCGGGCCTGCTCCAGGCCCTCGCCGGTGCGCGCCGAGAACAGCTGCGCCGAGCCTCGCCCCTGCAACGCCGCCTTCGATGTTGCCAGCAGCCGTTGTGACTGGCTGCGATTGAGCTGATCGCATTTGGAAAACAGCACGTGCACGGGCCGATCGATGCCCTGCGCCCACGCCATGAGCTGCTCGTCGCCGGGCAGGATGCCGCGCCGCGAGTCGACGATCAGCATCAGGCCGCGCAACGACTGGCGCGGGCCCAAGCCTTCGATCAGCTCCGCCCAGCCGGCGATTTCAACCCGTGGCCCGGCGGCATAACCGTAACCCGGCAGATCGATCAGGCGTGCACCCGGAGCCAGCTCGAAGAAATTCACCAGCCGCGTGCGCCCGGGCGTCTTGCTGGTGCGCGCGAGGCTGCGCCGCCCGGTTATGGCATTGATGGCGCTGGATTTGCCGGCGTTGGAGCGTCCGCAGATAGCCACTTCCGCGCCGGTATCCTGCGGAAACTGGCTGGCGGCCGCGGCGCTGAATAAAAACTGGACGGCGGGGTAGACGCTCACGCGGAAACTGCCGGATGGAATGCTAGTGTACAATTCTTCCATCCCTTGGGAGTTGATGGCACATGAGGTCGACGACGCGATGGATTTGGCTGGTGTTAGCCATTGGCGCTGCACCGCTCACATTGGCCAACGGCGCCGCCGATGCCGGTGCCACCAAATCCGTTACCTGTACCGCCTGCCACGGACCCGCCGGCAACAGCGCCAATCCGCTCTGGCCGTCGCTTGCGGGTCAGAATGCGGTCTATTTGATCGGCCAGCTCAAGCAGTTCAAGGCCAGCGCGCGCATCAACAGCAACGGGGTCATGCCCGGGCTGGCAGCGCCGCTGAGCGAGCAGGACATCGAAGACCTCGCGGCTTACTTCTCGATGCAGACGCCCACCGGTCTCGAGGCCGACCCCTCCTACTGGCAGGCGGGACAGAAAATCTACCGCGGCGGCGACAGCTCGCGCGCCATTCCCGCGTGCATGGCCTGTCATGGACCTTCGGGCCGCGGCAATCCGGAGGCGGGCTATCCGGCACTGCGCGCCCAGCATTCTGAGTACGTGGTCAAGGAACTGACTGATTACGCCGCCGGCAAGCGCTACACCAGCAACGAGAAGGGCGCCACCAGTGGCGGACCCAACGCCGCCATCATGACCACCATCGCGCAGCGGCTGTCGCCGCAGGATATGCGCAACCTCGCCTCGTACGTGCAGGGATTGCGATGAACCTGGTCAGGCATTCACTGGCGCTGGTGCTGCTGCTCGCCAGCCTGTCGGCGTGCGCGCGCGAACACGCCGCGCCGGCGGCGTCGCCGGCCACGAGCGCCAGCCCTTCTTCCGGCCCGGCCGCTGCAGCCGCTGCTGCAAATCCGGCCAGTGCCGCGCAGGCCGGCGATATAGCAGCCGCCGCGGCCACGCAGCAGGAAGGAGCGGATCTCGCCGGCGCTGCCGCCGACAGCGGCTCGGCGCAACTGGAACGCATCGCCGCGTTGCCCGCCGAGGGCAAGCTGCCCGCCGGCAAGTGGGTTCCGGGAACGAACTATAAAGTTGTCTCACCCGCCCAGCCCACCAACGTCGCGCCGGGCAAGGTCGAAGTCATCGAAATGTTCTGGTACGGCTGCCCGCACTGCTTTGCGCTCGATCCGGTGCTGGAGAGCTGGCGCAAGAACAAGGCCGACTACATCGAGTTCGTGCGGGTACCGGTCACCTGGGGTGAAGTGCATCGTGCCCATGCGCACCTGTTCTATACCTTGCAGGCGCTGGGCAAGTTGGAAGAACTGCACTCCAAGGTGTTCGCCGAAATCCATACCAATAACAACATGCTGTTTACCCCGAACGACCCGATGGCCACGCTGCGCGCGCAAGTGCAGTTCGCCAAGGACAACGGCATCAGCGAAGCAGATTTCAGGAAGGCCTACAACTCGTTCGCGGTGCAGGCCAAACTGCAGGAAGCCGACGATCTGACCCGCCGCTATCGAATCGAGGCCGTACCGACCATGGTGATCGCCGGCAAGTACGAGACCGACATGCAGCAGGCCGGCGGCGAAACCAATCTGCTGCAACTGATCAATGACCTGGCGGCCAGCGAGAAGCGTCACTGAGCGCCTCTGGCGCTGCTAAGATTTCGCTACGCGCCCGTAGCTCAGCTGGATAGAGTACTGCCCTCCGAAGGCAGGGGTCACTGGTTCGAATCCAGTCGGGCGCGCCATCTTGGATTTTTTGACCGAGCTCCGCTAAGAGGCCAGCCGGCGCGATCACTCTTTCGGCAATTGCGGTAAATTCCAGCTCGCATAAAGTGTCGGCAAACACCCGAATAGGGTTAGATTCAGCGTGAAGGCGGATGCTGCGACAAGGACACTATGCCCGGTCTGCCAATTCCACAAATGAGATAGGCTCATCAGTAAGAGTTGGCCGACGCAGTTAAGAAAGGCGAGCAGCCCAAAGCAAAACAGGAAGGAGTCCTTTCTCAACGCAGCCTCGCGCTCATCATCTTCGAGCGAAGGTTTTCCCAACGGCCCGTTCGTATAAATACCGCCCACCATTGCCGCGATGACGGCGCCGAGCGAGGTCGGCAGCGCTGACGACCAGCTCAAGGAAAGAATGAATAGGGCGCACGAGAAAGCGATCAGCCAAATCGGGATCCAACGAAGCGGGCGATGCTTGCGATCGACCGTGGGAGCATCGGACATTTCATCGGCGACCCGGGCGGGTATTCCTGTCCGTCGCACAGCGTTATCCAGCATCGAAAGAATTCGGTGATGCGTGTTCATTCATCTTCTCCGGCTCGCCTGAATGTCATGGCGATGGGTTCGAAGCGCTCGAGTGAGAACAGCATCTCGACAGCCACCCCAAAATGGCGCGCGATCTTCATAGCGAGTTCAAGGCTCGGCTGGTAATCGCCACGCTCCAGATAACCAATCGTCTGATAGTTGACCCCGACCGCGTCCGCTAATTGCCGCCGAGATATGGCCTGTTCGGCGCGAAAAACGGAGATTCTGTTGTATAGAGTCATTAGAATGATGAATTATACAATAAAATATTGTCTTTACACAACAAAGCTTTCGGTAAAGAAAAGGCCATTTCGGGCGGATTTGCGGGCAGTGCAATCCGGTTTCCACACCAAGAATTGAGCTGCTCTGCTTGCAGTGGGCTTATTCCCGCCGCAGGGAATGTCTATGCAATCGAATTCTGAGTACCACGGACTATTCAGCTCGGCGCCGTAAGGCTGACCTGCCACTGCGCGAGGACATCAAAACGTGAGTTCGAAGTTCCTCTATCCGGGCATTGCCAGATGCAGGGTCGCACGCGCGATTGCTTTAGACGGGCGGTCATCTCTCCATCAATAACTTTTACAGCACCAAGTTCGCCCGTTGCGTTTTTCGTCCTACATATTGATGCGCCGCTCACCGGCACAACGCGCCATCGCGAATCTGTAACGTGTCCGGTCAATCGCATGCTGTGACGATTAGTAAAACGAGGACGTGCAATGCCAACTAGCAAACGACCTTCACGAAAGAGGAGCCAGGGGGCCGCTTCAAAGAGCACGGCACGTTCGACTGTCGGCGGTCCCGCGCATCGCGCAGCCGCGCCTGCAGGCGATCCCGCAGCGGTCAAACTGGCCGGCACCGACGCGCTCGCCGCACAATTTCCCTTCAATGCTCAGAAGGATTCGGAATTCGGAGATCCGCCGGTGCCGGCCACCGGCAAAAGTGCCGCTCCCCGGGATCCTTCCGTCGTTGCCAGCACGCTGACTGAAAGCACCACATCCGACAAGTTGGGTACCGGCTCTGTGGTAGCCGGCGCCAACCCGATGAACTCCTCACTTGACCGCGTGCGCGTGGATTCGGGTGGCCGCCCGTTGACCACTAATCAAGGCGTGCAAATCGCGGACAACCAGAATTCGCTCAAGGCAGGACAGCGCGGGCCGGCATTGCTCGAGGATTTCATCCTACGAGAGAAGATTACCCATTTTGATCACGAGCGGATTCCAGAGCGCGTCGTGCATGCGCGCGGCTCGGGTGCACACGGCTATTTCGAGTGCTATAAGCCACTTGCCGATCTCACCAGTGCCTCGCTGTTCGCCGAAGCAGGCAAGCGGACCCCGGTATTCGTCCGCTTCTCAACCGTGGCCGGCGAGCGCGGTTCCACCGACACTGCCCGCGACGTGCGCGGATTTGCCGTCAAGTTCTATACCGACCAGGGCAACTGGGACCTGGTAGGCAACAACATACCCGTGTTCTTCATCCAGGACGCCATGAAATTTCCCGATGTCGTGCATGCGGTCAAGCCTGAACCGCATCACGGCATGCCGCAGGCGGCTTCGGCCCACGACACATTCTGGGATTTTGCCTCGTTGAGCCCCGAAACCACTCACATGCTCTTGTGGGTAATGTCGGACCGGGCCATTCCGCGAAGCTATCGGATGATGCAGGGCTTCGGCGTGCATACCTTCCGCTTTGTCAACGCGCGCGGTCGATCGAAGTTCGTAAAGTTTCACTGGAACCCCACCGCTGGTACGCATTCCCTCGCCTGGGATGAGGCGGTCAAGATCTCAGGCGCGGACTCGGATTTTCATCGCCGCGATCTGTGGGAAGCCATTGAGGCCGGCGCCTATCCTGAATGGGAACTGGGAGTCCAGGTATTTACCGAACAACAGGCGGAGGCGTTCAGCTTTGACGTACTCGATGCCACCAAGCTCATTCCTGAAGAGTTGATACCCGTACAGCCCATTGGAAAGATGGTTTTGAACCGCAATCCGGACAATTTTTTCGCGGAAACCGAACAGGTAGCATTCTGCACCGCTCACATCGTGCCGGGGCTGGATTTCAGTAACGATCCGCTGCTTGCCGGACGTATTCATTCCTACGTCGACACTCAGATCTCGAGGCTTGGCGGCGCGAACTTCCACGAAATTCCGATTAACTCACCGCTGGCGCAGATCCATAACAATCAGCGTGACGGCATGCATCGACAGGCAATCGCGCGCGGTCGAGTAGCCTACGATCCCAATTCGCTGGGCGGCGGTTGTCCATTTCAGGCTGGTATCGCGGGCTTTCAATCCTTTCCGCAGCCCATCGAGGGTGACAAGGTGCGCGGCAAGCCGCAAAAATTCGCGGAACATTACAACCAGGCCACGTTGTTCTGGAACAGTCAAAGTGCGGTGGAGCAGCAGCACATCGTGCGTGCCTTCCGATTCGAGTTGTCCAAGGTCCAGACCGTCGCCGTACGACAGCGCGTCGTTGCGCAGTTGCTCAATGTGGCAGAGGACCTCGCGCAGGCCGTTGCCGACGGACTGGGAATGACCGCCTTACCTGTGGCGTTGCCCAAATCGCTAAGACGATCTCCGCAGACTGAAGTCGATAACTCGCCAGCCCTGTCATTGTTGGCGCGGCCGGGCGTGCAGGGAATTCGCACGCGCCGCATCGCCATTCTGATTGCCGAAGGCATCGATGCCAAAGTTGCCGCCGTCGCCCATAAGACACTGAGCGCAGAGGGCGCCGTGCCCCGCTACGTCGGCATTAAGCTTGGTCGCGTGAAGGCCGCTGATGGCACCGTACTGGAAGCCGAAGTCTCGATGGAGAATTCACCATCTGTACTTTGGGACGGTCTCATCGTCCCAGGCGGTGAAGCGGCCTCGGCGGCTCTCAGTAGGAGCGGACACTCCCTCGAATTTTTAAAAGACCAATACCGCCATTGCAAGCCAATATTGCTGTTCGGTGAGGCCAAGACGCTGTTGGACAAGTCGGGTATCAGCGCAACGTTATCTTCGGACGGGGACGATCCCGGCCTGTTGTTATTTGATGACGAGCGGATCGACAAGGGGTTGACTGCCTTCGTGAAGGCGCTCACAAAGCATCGTCACTTTGAGCGCGAATCGGACCCGCCACGAATATAGAGCCTTTTCGCGGCGGCGGAAGTCGAACACCAACCGAGGGTCGCACAACGGATGAGAACGGCAAAACGATGTCCCGACGCCAAGCGGTTGGAATGGTCGGTTTAGGCTTTGCTGCAGGGTCGGCCCTTGCCCAGCAGTCGGAACAGTCCTCGGCTAGCAACGCTCGGCAATACATACGGCGCTGGCGGCGCACAAGGTCAGCCCTGACTATCCGCTTACGGGGCTAGTTAACTTTGAGAATCATCATGGCCAGTGAAAGCAATCAGCGCGCCGTCCTCCTTTCTAAAGGGTCCCTTTTGCGGCAACGGAAGAATGTCCAGCAGCGCTTCCGAGGGCCTGCATAGCTTCACGCCCCACGGTGTCAAGACGATGGGACGGTTGATGAGGATGGGGTGCGCCATCATGGCATCGATCAGCAGCGCATCGCTTAAACCTTCGTCGCCCAACCCGAGGTCGACAAAGGGAGTGCCTTTCTCGCGCAGCAGTTCGCGAGGCTTCATGTTCATTCGACTGAGTAAAAATTCAAGGGTCACCCGATCAGGCGGTGTTTTCAAGTATTCAATCACCCGCGGCTCGATTCCGGCGTTACGGATGAGGGCCAGGACATTGCGGGAAGTCCCACATGCCGGGTTGTGATAGATCGTGACAGCGACCGGATCAGCCATGAGTAGACCCGCTTTTTAGCGATTCTGAGTGCTTGAGACGCGAACTCACCGAGAGAGGTGACGTATCGAGTTTGGCCGTCGGGAAAATAACGCGAGCCACGCCCCAGGCCGCGAGGGCGCCGATGAGCTGAGCCACGATGAAGGCCGACACATCCACCGGT
>DASXLF010000412.1:0-13510 GCA_036496405.1 Steroidobacteraceae bacterium
GTCGCTTTTTATCCCATCATCGCCATACCGGTGCTGCTGCTGCAGGGATTCAATCTGATTCCCGTGCAGCTGTTCCTGGCGGCCAACGTGCTGAGCGCGATGCTGGTCGCCGGCGGCCATTTTGGCATCCTGTCGATAGCCGGAATCTTTTATCCGAGCGCCATACGCGCCAGCGGCGCAGGTTGGGCAACCTCGATCTCCAAGGTGGGTGGAATCCTCGGGCCCATAGTCGGTGCGGTGGTGTTATCGAGCCTGCCGGTAATACGCAGCTACGCGCTGCTGGCAATCTGCCCCGCTATCCTGTTCCTGTGTGCCATCGGCATCCATGTCAGCTCCACGAACGCGCACGCACCACGCTTTTCCCATAGGCCTTGAGTCCGGAAAACAGAATCAGTAGCGCCACCGGTGCCAGCACTGCGACCGTCGTGGCCAGGGCGTAACGCAGCATTGCCTCGGATCCGAACACGTACTGCGTGAACAGGGCGACGATCGTGGCGCCCAACCCGAAGCCGATGATGTTGAACACGAACAGAAATAATGCCGTGATCTGGCCGCGCATCTCGCCCGGCGTAATCACCTGCAGCGCTGCGTTTTGTGGCGCGGCACCGAAGGAGATGCAGAATCCTGACAGCCCGATCATGAGATTGGACAGGAACGCGGTTGGCATCAGCGGAAAAGCCAGCGCGAACGGCACGTATGCTGCCAGCGCCGCAATCGTCACGCGCATATTGGCATCCGCAAAGCCACGCTTGGCCAGCCGTTCCGCGATCAAGCCGCCAAGCACCAGTCCCGGGGGCCATGAGAACAGGATGATGAGGCCCTGGGTCCAGCCAATCTGGGCGATGGACCAACCATAGGTGCGAATGAAGAACGCCGGCGTCCACGCCTGAATGCCGAACGCCAGCAGAGTCTGCAGCGCAACGCCCGCGAACATCGGGCCGTAGCTGGCGCGATTCTGCCACAGGAAACCCACCACATCGCGCACCGGCACCGTGGCCGCGCGCCGCGCCGCCACCGTGATTTGCCCGCTGATGCGCCCGCGCCGTATCGGCTCGACCACGGTCGCAAACAGTGCCGCGACGATGAGACCCGGAATCCCGACCAGGAAAAACGTGTACTGCCAGGTGCGCAGCGTCCCGACCAGCGGCAGGGTCAGGGGCGGCAGGGTCGAAACCAGATGCACCACGCTGCCGCCGATGAGCAGCGACGCGGCGAGTCCAAAGACGAAGCCAAAGTTGAGAAAACTGATGGCGCGAGGCAGCTTCGCCGGAGGAAACAGATCTGCCAGCATGGAATAGGTCGCCGGACCGTTGCAGGCTTCGCCGACACCGACGCCGACCCGGCACAGAAATAGCTGCCAGAAATTTTGCGCCAGTCCGCATAGTGCGGTCATCACGCTGAATATCGCGATGCCGACGCCAACGATGACGCGCCGGCTGCGGCTGTCGGCCAGGCGCGCGATCGGCAGACCCAAGATGATGTAGAAACAGGCAAACGCGAAGCCCAGCACCAGACTGATCTGCAGGTCCGAGAGATGCAGGTCACGCTTGATTGGTTCGACCAGCAGGTTGAGGATGCCCCGATCGAGAAAATTGACCGTCAGCGCCGCGGCGAACACCGCCACCGCATACCAGGCCTGCCGTGGCCGTGGCCAGGGCGCATTCGTACCGGCAATCTCTGGTGTGGAATCTGCCATCGGTTCGCCTATGAGACCTGACTCAGCGGCACCAGCGCGGCGGCCGCCGGCATCGACGGCGGACGCAGCAGCAACAGCGCCGCGCCGCCGATCAACGACCAGAGTGACAGGAAATAGAAACTTGCGCCGTAGCCATGGCCGGTGTCATAGCGCCAGCCGGCAACATAGGGCGTGATCGCGCTCAGGGTGGTATTGACTGCCACGGCCAATCCAGCCAGCGAGGCGAACAGGCGCGTGCCGAAATAGTTGCTTAGAACCGCCATGAGACACACCAGGCCGCCGCCGAATCCGATTCCCAGACAGGTTGCGAACACCAGCACGCTGACGTGACTGCGGGCGTTGACGACCACTGCCAGTCCTATGCCGAAACTGATCTGGAACGCCGCCCATAGATAGCGCGGATCGAGGCGGTCGCCGCAGCTGGCGATAATTATTTTGGCCAGCAATCCGCTGACCGCCAGCACCGAAATCGCCTGCCAGGCTTCCGTGGACGAATGACCCAGGTCGCGCAGATGCACGAAGCCATGAGCCAGATACAAGGTGTAGCCGCAGCTCACGCCAAGCAGCGCCAGTACCATCACCCAATACGCCGGCGAGCTCACCGCGCGGCGATAGGTCCATTCCTGCGTGGTCCGAAACGTTACCGCTACCAGCTGCGTGCGCTCTGCAGAGCTCGCACTGATGCGATTGCTGGTGACAACCTCGCCGTCGGGGAACTGGCCGAGCTGCGCGGGCGATTCCTTGACGAATACCGCCGCAACGGCGCAGGCGATTGCGGAAAGTGCCGCGATGACCCACCAGCCGGCACGCCAGTTGCCGCCAGCCATCCTCACCACACGATCCAGCAATCGCCCGGAGACAAAGCCGCCGACGGCGCCGGAGGAATAGAGGATCGACAGTACCAGGGCGCGCCGGCGCACGAACCAGCGCGCCAGTCCTGCCTGTGCGGCCAGTGCCGCGCCAGTGGCCACACCGCCGCCGACAAGTAGGCCGAAGGCCAACACTGCCAAAGCGAATGAGTTCACCACCGTGCCCATCAACAGCGCCCCGGCGATCAGCAACACACTGCCCAGCATGAGCGTGCCTCGCACCCCGTAGCGGTTGACGGACAGCGCTACCAGCGGCCCGGGCAGTCCCGACATGATCATGTAGGCGCTGAACAGCAGGCCAAGCGCGCTGCGATCCAGGTGCAGTGCCGGGGCCATCAGCGCGTTGAGGCCGCTGGCCCCGTAGACCGGGATGCCCAGATTCAGAAACATGATGACCCAGCAGGCTGCGAGCAGCTTCCAGCCGTAAAACGCCGTCTGGCGCAAGGCCATGCCCTCAACCCCAGCGCGAAGGCTCGGAGCCGGGAACGTAAGCCTCCGTCGGACGGCCGGTACGACTCAACGCCAGAGCCGCGCGCACCGCCGGCCGCGCGTGCATGCGCTGCAGAAATGCCATGATGTGCGGGCTGGCACTGACGCTGACTACGTCCGGCGTCAGCTCCGGCACACCCATCAGCATCGCGAATATGTCGATATCGGCAATCGAATACTGCGCACCCGCAAGCCACGGCGAACCTGCAAGCGCGCTTTCAATGCGGGCGACGGGAACCGCCAGTTGCTTGCGCGCGCCAGCCAGCTGCGCCTCGGCGCCATCCTGGAGCACGGCGGCCCAGGCAGCACGGCGCTCGGGCGGCTCAATGGCTTCGATCTGTGAACGCACAGCATTTACCGGGCGCTGGCGCAGTGTCGGTGCCAGATAGCGCGCACATCCCAGGGCACTGACGGCACTGGCCAGCGACAGAGCGCTGATCTGACCCCAGGCACGCGCGCGATAGCGATCGTAAGCGTCCTCGGGCAGCAGCGCTGGTCCGGGAATGGCCTCGGCGATGTATTCGAGCAGGAAAAACGAGCTTGAAATGATCGTGCCATCGTGAACCAGTACCGGCCCCTCGCGCTCCAGATGCAGCCGCGATTCCACGTCGAGCGGAAATCCGGCGGCAAATTGTTCGAACTGGGTAGGGTCGAAGTAGCGGCTGGTATAGATGGCAGCTTTTTCAGCCAGCGCCACCAGCGGCTTCAGGAAAAAGGTATTCGGCTCCCAGTGATACAGCTCAAGCATGGGCGCCACGCTCGAGCAGCTTCACCCGCGAAGCCATCTGTGTGCGGCCCTTGGCCCAGGTGGCGCGCGTGGCGGGGCGCTCGTAGATTTTTCGCAGCCACTCCATGATGTGCGGCGTCTTGGCATCGTTGCAGCGATCCGGCTGGGACAGCGGCAATGCGTAGCCCAGATTGAAGCCGTTGACGTCGCCGAGCGAATAGCTCTCACCACAGATGTACGGGTGGCGGCTCAGATGTGCTTCCAGCACCTCGGTAGCGAACAACACCCGGCGGCGCGATTCGGACAGTTCCGCTTCCGAAAACTGGTTGTACATGGCCTTGCGCCAGGCCACGCGGCGCGACTCGAGCGGAATGCGCTCGATGGCCGCTCGCAACTCTTCGGGATCGCGCTGACGTACCGCCGGGCCGACGAACACGCTCCAGCCGATCATGCTGAGCGAGGGCGCGAAATAAGAGTCGAAGAACCGCATCCACCAGCGCATCCGCCAGCGCTCGCGCGGATCGCTGGGACGCAGCGGCGGTCCCGGAAAAGCCTCATCGATGTATTCCATCATCGGCGTCGACTCGGTCAGCACGTGCTTGCCGTGCACCATCGCCGGTATGGTGCCGTCCGGATTGATCTGCAGGTACTCGGGCTGATGCTGATCGAACTTCAGCAGATCCAGATAACGACTCTCGTACTCGACACCCTTCTCGGCCAACGCCAGCATCGGCTTGCCGGAGTTCGCATTCGGTTCCCAGTGATAGAGCGTCACCATAACCATCGCAGCCTCCGCCGAATAGCACCCGTGTACTCGACCCAAAGCGAACGCCAAGCCTCCAGCCAGTGTAGCGTCATCGGAAGATTGTGGCGTAGGGCGTTGCACCGCTGGACGACCGCCGCTTTAATGCCCCCCGTGCCGGAATGGCTGAGGTCATTGGAGATGTCGGGAGCATGCGGTTCATTTCGCTTGGAGTCTGGGTAGCCGCGCATCCGCGCTGGGTTTTGATCGGCTGGGTGGCAGCGATCGCGCTTGGAGCCTGGGGCGCGGCCAAGCTACCGGGGGCCGCCCTGGGGGGGACCGCCGGCATCGACGGCAGTGCCTCCAAAGCGGCCATCGATGAACTGGCTGGCCAGTTCAGCAATCCATTCCTGGATCCTCTGGTGGTGGCGGTGTCCTCGCCACGGCAGCGCGTCGATGATGAAGCGTATCTCGCCTGGGTGCACGATGCGGCCAACGCGCTGCTGAAGTTGCCGCAGGTCCATCGGGTGAGCAGTTATGCCGATGCGCATGACACACAGCTGCGCTCCAAGGATGGTCATCTGACCATGCTGCTGGTCGGGCTTGCGGCCACGGACAGCGCTGCGCAGCAGCGCGCGGTCGTGATCGTGCGCCACGCACTCGCGCCACTGCGCGTCGAGCTGCAACGACTTGACCCGGACGCGCGCCTGGCCGTGACCGGCGGACCAGCCGCCAACGTCGATGTAAACACCTGGAGCGCCGTCGGCGGTGATCGCGCCGAAAAGCGCGCGTTGCCCCTGACACTGGGTATTCTGATCGTAGCCTTCGGAACCGTGATCGCCGCCAGCCTGCCGTTTCTCATGGGGCTGGCCACCACCACCATCGCTCTCGGCATGGCCTTTGTGCTGGCCACACTGATGCCGGTGTCGAACCTGCTGGGCAACGTCGTGACCATGATCGGGCTTGCGATCGGCATCGATTATTCGCTCCTCATGGTCACGCACTATCGGGAGCGGGCCTCGAAGGACAATGTCCCCGAGGCCGTGGCAGCCACCATCGGTCAGGCCGGACTGACGATCTCATGGTCGGGACTGACGGTGATGATCGGTCTGCTGGGACTGTTGTTCAGCCCCATTCTCGAGACCCGCAGTGTCGGCATCGGCGGGGCTCTGGTGGTGTGTGTCTCGGTGCTGGCGGCGTTGACTCTGCTGCCCGCGACACTGGTCATTCTCGGTTCCTACATCGAGCGCTGGCCGATCATCCGTGGCCGCGCGCACCACGCCAGCACCATCGCCTTCTGGCACCGGCTCGGCAACTGGATCGTGCGCCATCCGGTGCGGACGTTGCTCGTCTCGGGCGGTGCGGTCATTACCCTCGCGCTGCCGGTGCTGCAGGCGCGCAGCGGCTTCACCAACGAGCCATGGTTTCTGGCGCGGGGCATGGAATCGCGGATGGGCGCCGAGATGCTCGCCGGCATACGCAGTGACAATGCCGCGCTGCCGATCTATGCCATCGTGCGCGCCAACGACGGCCAGCCGATCCTGTCGGCGGCCCATCTGCAGGCGCTGGTCGACTATGCGGATCGTCTCGCGCACGACCGCCGCATCGCCGCGGTCGCCTCACCAGTCACGCTGCAGCAGGGCCTGGGCGTCTTGCAGTATCGCGCACTGTATCAGGACGTCGATCAGGCACTGCGCGATCATCCCGACATCGGCGAATTCTTCCTCAGCCGTGACCGCCACGCGGCATTGTTCGAGATCACGCCGGCCAACGCCCTGCCGGTCAAAGACATCCAGCGCCTCGCGCACGAACTGGCGACCCTGACTCCGTCCGGTCCGTTCACAGTTCTGATCGGCGGCACCCCCGCCGAGCACAACGACTTCAACGACTACATGTGGCGCAGCTTTCCCAAGGTTTTCGGATTCGTGGTCGCGGCTACGCTGCTGCTGTTGTTCACCGCCTTTCGCTCGTATCTGCTGCCACTGGAGGCGGTGCTGATGAATCTGCTGGCGGTCGCGGCCGGCTACGGCGCGGTGATAGCGATCTTTCAGCTCGGCTGGCTCAACGGCCTGGTCGGCCTGGAGCGGCCATTTTCAGCCATTCCGCTGGAAGTTCCGCTGATGGTGTTTTGTCTCAGCTTCGGATTGTCGATGGACTACGAATTGTTCCTGCTGTTTCGCATTCAGCAGGAATACGCCGCCGATCCGAATACCGATCGGGCGATCGTCGCCGGTCTGGCTGCAGTCGCACCGGTCATTACCGGCGCCGGATTGATCATGGCGGTGGTGTTTGGAGCATTCATCGCCGCCGATCTGCCGGTTCTCAAGATGATCGGCGTAGGCCTGTGCGTGTCGGTGCTGGTGGACGCGACGCTGATTCGCGCTTTCGTAGTGCCCGCGGCGATGTCACTCGCCGGCAAGTGGAACTGGTACCCGGGGCGTTAGCCGCGCACCAGTCCCTGCGCGCGAAACCAGCGCACCGCATCCTCGAATGCGATGAGTGGGGGCCGCCAGCTATAGCGCAATTCCCGCACCGCCTTGTCGCTGCTGAAGAACATGCGCTTGCGCGCAAGACGCACCCCTTCGACCGTCACGCGCGTCTCGCCTCCGCTCACGCGTGCCAGCGACTCGGCGGCGAAGGCAATGGGCAGCAGCAGCGAATGCGGCAGGCGGATACGCGGCGGCCGACGGCCCACCAGCAGCGCGATCTGCGTGAGAATTTCGCGCAGCGTCATGTCCTGGCCACCGAGGATGTAGCGCTCGCCGCTTTGCCCGTGATGAAACGCCGCCAGGTGGCCCTCAGCCACATCATCGACATGCACGACATTCAGTCCGGTATCGACGTAGGCCGGCATTCGACCGCAAGCGGCATCCAGTACCATGCGGCCGGTGGGCGTGGGTTTCACGTCGCCCGGGCCGATCGGAGTCGACGGATTCACGATTACCACCGGAGTGCCGCGGCGCGCGGACTCACGCACCAGTTCTTCAGCCAGGAATTTCGATCGCTTGTAGTGGCCGATCATGTCGGTCAAAGCCACCGGCGTGTCCTCGCGGCCGGGCGAACCATCCGCGGGTAGGCCGATCGTAGCGACGCTGCTGGTATAGACGATCCGGCTCACGCCGGCCTGCCGCGCGGCTTCCAAGACATTGCGCGTGCCATCCACATTGGTTCGATACAATTGCTCCGGCTCGCGCGCCCCCAGCCGGTAGTCCGCTGCCACATGAAACAGCGCCTGACAATCGCCGATCGCGTGATCGAGCGCCGCACGATCGGCCAGGTCGCCGACCACGATCTCGGTCTCGAGATGCGGCAGATTGCGGCGGTCCGAGTGCTCGCGCACCAGCGTCCTGACTTGCCAGTGTTCGCGCAGCAGAGCCCGGACGACCGCCGAACCGACGAAGCCCGTGGCGCCGGTGACCAGCGCTCTCATGGCACCGCGTAAGGTGCCAGTGAGACCGCAGGCGCTGCCGCCGCCAGCGAGCGGCGTGCCGCCCGATAGCGCCACGCCAGGCGCACCAGCGGTGCGAGATCCGACGGCGTGCGCACCAGCGCCGCCAGGAGGCGCCCAAGCTGCAATTGCCCGGAGCCGTCGGCGGCGGCGGCAACGGCGCGCGGTAAATCATCGCTCGCGCGATCGACGATGACACGCACGGCGATGAATGGAAGTTGTCGCGCCTGCGCCGCCTGCGCCACAGCCAGACTTTCCATGTCCACCGCGAGGGCGCCGGTCTCAAGAAACAATGCCGCCTTCTGCGCGGCGGAACCTATCGCGCTGGCACTGCTCAACAGCTTGCCGTGTAACAGCGGCTGTCTTACCGCCAGCGTGTCACCGAGCCGTTCGCGCCACCGGCGGTCCGTGGCAATGCCCGCGCCATCGCGCGCCACCACTTCGCTGGGAAGAAAAATGCTGCCGGCGCTGAGGCTCGGATCCATACCACCGGCCAGCCCGAAGCTTGCGAGCGCTCCGGCGCCGGCCTGGATCAGCGCCTGTGCACCCAAGGCGGCGGCAGCGGCGCCCATGCCGCTCACGGCCAGTAAAGTGCCATCAGCCAGGGATGCGACGATCTCGTGTCGCGGTGTGGCTCGGCCCAGATGCCGCGCCTCGGCTGCCAGGGCGCAGACGATGCCCACCACGTTCAATGTCAGCGCGCGGCTCCGGAGCGCGCGCAATTGCGATAGGCCGCCAGCGCCCAGAAGGGGAAATAGGCGGTATAGCCGTGATACTTCAGATAGAACACGCGCGGAAAACCCGGCGCGGTAAAGCTCGGATCAGACCACAATCCCTGCTGCTGCTGCTGCGCGCGCAGCAGATAAGCGACGCCGCCCCGGACCGTGCCCGAGTCGACCTCACCGGCGGCGAGCAGCGCCAGCAATGCCCAGGCGCTCTGATAGGGAGTGCTCGCCGTTCGCTCCGACGCGCGAGGCAGTTTGGCGTAGGTGTCATTGCTCTCGCCCCAGCCGCCATCGCCGTTCTGCCGCGCCGCGAGCCAATGCACCGCGCGCCGCACGGTCTCGTCATCGGGACCGATCCCGGCCTCAGTCAGCGCCGCCAGCACCGACCAGGTGCCGTAGATGTAGTTGGTTCCCCACCGGCCAAACCAGCAGCCCTCGGGCGTCTGTTCCGCACGCAGGAAGGCGATCGCGCGTTCGAGCGGCTGCTTGTCCTGCGGCCGGCCGACCAGCGCCAGAGCCGTGATCACGCGCGCCGTGACATCGCTGGTGGGCGGGTCGAGCAGCGCGCCATGGTCTGCAAATGGAATGTAGTTGAGATTGTAATGCACGTTGTCGACGTCGAAGGAGGCAAAACCACCATTGGCGCTTTGCATCCCCACCAGCCAGTCGAGCGCCCGCGTCACACTGTGCGCGTAGCGCTCACGATCGCGCACGCGGTGCATTGCCCAGACGATGACCGCGGAGTCATCCAGATCCGGGTAATAACTGTTGCCGAACTGGAACGCCCAGCCGCCGCCCGCCAGATTCGGGCGGCTGGCCTGCCAATCCGCCGGTTCATCGAGCAGTTGCTTCGATTGCAGCCAGCCGAGCGCGCGCTCACAGGAGGCATTGGCACCGTTACCGCCCGCCTCCTGCATGGCAAGAACCGCCAGGGCCGTATCCCAGATCGGCGACACGCAGGGCTGGCAATAGGCCGATGACCCGCGCATTACCAGCAGCTTCTGCAATGCGCGTTTTGCCGTGACCCGGCGCGGATCATCGCTGGCGAAGCCGCGCACCACCATCATCTCGAGTGCATTCACCATGGCCGGAAAGATGGCTCCCAAGCCATCCTCACCGTTCAGCCGTTCCAGTACCCACGCTTCGGCACGCCGGATAGCGAGCTCGCGCATGGCTCGGGGTATCAGCGGATCGAGGCGGCGAGCCAAGCGATCCAGTAACAGAAATGCTTTCGCCAGCAGGCCGGCGCGGTCCGGCGGCAGGCGGAAATAATGGCGCTCCGTCTCCGGCGGATTGACGAACAATTCGCGGATCTCGACCTTGCCGGGATTCTTCGCGCGCGCCTTGTACGTGCACAAAATGAACAGCGGCACCATGACCGTGCGCGACCAGTACGACACCTTGTCGAGATGAAACGGAAACCAGCGCGGCAGCAGCATGATCTCGACCGGAATGTAGGGCACGCCGCGCCAGGGAATCTGGCCGAACAGTGCCAGGGTGATGCGGGTGAACACATTGGCGCGCGCCGCGCCGCCACGCTCCAGAATCGCGGCGCGCGCCCGCACCATGTGGGCGGCATCGGGGCTGTCGCCCGCGAGCTTCAAGGCGAAATACGCTTTGACGCTGCAGCTGATATCCAGCTCGCCGTTGTAGTACAGCGGCCAGCCGCCGTGCTCGGCCTGATGGGAGCGCAGATAAAGCGCGATCTTCGCCTGCAGCGCCTCATCGATTTCATCGAGGAAGTGCATCATCAGGATATATTCAGCGGAAATCGTGCAATCGGCCTCGAGCTCGAACAGCCAGTAACCCGGCGCACTTTGCAGGCCGATGAGCGCCTCGCGCGCGGCTTCAATGGCGCGATCCAGCGAGCGCTGCTCGCCGAGCTGTTCACGCACGCGCGCACGGCGCTCCGGCCGGCTACCCGCCTGATTGACGCCGGCACCGACTGCAAGCAGGTTGGTGCTCAATGGAGTCCTTCGGATAGGCGTGGGCTGGCCTCCAGCGGCACGTGGTGAAGGCTGAGTGCGCATTCCGCCTGGGGCGCGACACTGTGCAGCGTGGGCCGCGACGGCCGGCGCAACGCTGCCGGCGGAGCCAACGGCAAGCCACTGGCGGCGCGCTCGAACAGCCGCTGGAGCAGCCAGTCATTGCTGACCGCCATGGTGGTCAGTATCCGCGTCATCGCCACCGCGGAATGCGACACTTTGACCTGTGCGCCGGTGGTGAATCCGGGCGTGCGATGGATGCGTCGCAAGGTGAGCACGGCCAGACCGATGGCCCAGAGGCAGAAACGGCGTATGCCGCCCTCCTCGCCGGGAATCAACAGCGTGAATGACAACGCGTTGCGCAAGTGCGCATGCGCCACGGCCACGAGCTCGCGCATGCCGGCGTCAAAGCGTGCGTCGGCACGCGTGACCGACAGCTGTGCCAGATCGACCCCGTAACGCGTAAACACCTCCTGTGGCAGCCAGCAGGCGCCGCGGCTGCGATCCTCCCACACGTCCTTGAGAATGTTCGTCATCTGCAGACCTTGCGCGAATGAGACCGCGAGTTCATTCAGTGCCGCCCGGTGCTGCGCAATTCGCCCGGAGTAGCCGCAAAACAGCTCGGTAAGCATCTGACCCACGACCCCTGCAACGTAATAACAGTAATCGTCCAGGTCGCTGGAGCGCGGCAGGCCGCGCAGGCTCGCCGTGCGCTGAAACTGGTGCATGCCGCTGCTCATTACTTCCAGGCAGCGTTGAATGGCGAGCCGCTGCGGCTCCTCCAGGCGCGCGGTCACCGCGACCACGCGTCCCATGTTGCGTGCCAGATCGCGCTCTGCCGGCAGCGTCTGATCGGACAGCTGCGGCGCGAGATCCCTGGCCAGCGGCGCCGCCTCCTCCCGACCGCACAACACCGCTACGAACCGCCGCAGCAAAATGAGCGTCGCGGGCGCCGGCAGCGCCGGCTCGTCCTCGATGGTGTCCGCGATCCGGCACAACAAATAGGCGCTGGTGACCGGTGTACGCAGCGCCGGGGGCAGCTGCGGAATGGTCAGCGCAAAAGTGCGCGACACGTGCGGCAGGATCCGATCCTGGTAGGCCTCGTCGGAACCGCCCGAATCCTCTTGCAGAGTCGCTCGCGACATCGAATCACACCACTTTGACGTTGCGCGGGGAACGGCGCGTGGCGCCTGAAGGCGCCGGCTTTCACCGGCGCCAGTGAGGACTTTAACACGCAATCAAGCGGGCAGGTTTAGGGTACCCGGGCACCCCGGGCGGCCCAGAATCGCATCCGGGTATACTAAGCCAGATGACCGGCCTGTCCGATAACCAGCCGCTGCTCGATGGCCTTGATTCACCGGCCGAACTGCGTCGCCTGCCACTGGCCAGTCTGCCCGATCTGGCCGCGCAGCTGCGCCAATTCCTGATCCGTAGCGTGAGCACTCGCGGTGGCCATTTCGCCGCCGGTCTGGGGACGGTGGAACTGACCATCGCCCTGCATTATGTTTTCGAGACCCCCGATGATCGCCTGGTCTGGGATGTAGGACACCAGGCCTATCCTCACAAAGTGCTGACCGGTCGGCGCGAGCGGCTCTCGACCATCAAGCAACCGGGGGGATTGGCGCCGTTCCCCAGCCGCGCCGAAAGCGAATACGACACCTTTGGCGTCGGTCATTCCAGTACTTCCATCAGTGCGGCTCTCGGCATGGCTATCGCTGCTGCACAGCTCGGTCGCAGTCGGCGGGTAGTGGCTGTGATCGGTGACGGCGCGTTGACCGCCGGCATCGCATTCGAGGCGTTGAATCATGCCGGTTCTTTGCCCACCGACTTGCTGGTGGTGTTGAACGATAACGACATGTCGATCTCCGAGAATGTCGGGGCGTTGTCGAATCGCTTCGCGCGCGCGCTGTCAGGCCGTGTCTATGCGCACCTGCGCGAGGGCGGCAAGAAGATGCTCAGTCAGATGCCGAGCGTGCGCGAGCTGGCGCGGCGCTCGGAAGAACACTTGAAGGGCATGGTACTGCCGGGAACATTGTTCGAAGAGATGGGGTTCAACTATATCGGTCCCGTCGACGGACACGACGTGAAGGGGTTGGTGAGTACCCTGCGCAATCTGCGCAAACTGCGCGGCCCGCAGTTCCTGCATGTGATCACGCGCAAGGGCAAAGGCTACGCGCCGGCGGAAGCCGATCCCATCACCTGGCACGGGCCGGGTCCGTTCGATCCGGAGAGCGGCACCATCTTCAAGGAGAAGAGCAGTGGTCCATCGTATTCGCAGGTCTTCGGCCAGTGGCTGTGCGACATGGCTGCGGCGAATCCAGCGATCGTTGGCATTACCCCGGCCATGCGCGAAGGCTCGGGCCTGGTGGAGTTCTCTAAACGATTTCCGGAGCGCTACTTCGATGTGGCCATTGCCGAACAACACGCGGTCACCTTTGCCGCCGGGCTGGCCGCCGAGGGCCTCAAGCCCGTGGTGGCGATTTACTCGACTTTCCTGCAGCGCGCTTACGATCAATTGATCCATGATGTTGCACTGCAGCAGCTGCCCGTGGTGTTCGCCGTGGACCGTGCCGGCCTGGTCGGCAGCGATGGGGCCACCCATCAGGGCAGCTACGATCTGAGCTATCTGCGCTGCATTCCCAATCTCGTGATCATGACCCCGAGCGACGAGAACGAGTGCCGCCAGATGCTGTACACGGCGACCACGCTGGCCACGCCGGCCCTGGTGCGCTATCCGCGCGGGACCGGGCCCGGCGCGCCGGTGATCGCGCAAATGAGCGCGTTGCCCGTGGGACGGGCGCAGATGCGCCGCGAGGGACGCAGTGGGCT
>DASXLF010000413.1:0-2530 GCA_036496405.1 Steroidobacteraceae bacterium
GCACACTCACCGCGTTCATTGATCTGCCTCCAGGAGCACTCGCAATCGGTCCAGGACTGATTCGACCGGCAGGCCCAGTTCACGCGCCTGCCGCGCCAGTTCATCGAGTTGGGGTTGCAGCTGTTCTAATCGCCGGTCGGCCGATGGCGCCCGACCGCGCAGGGGCGCCACCACCATCCCTTTGCCACGTCGACGTTCGAGGAGCCCCTCGGCCTCCAATTGGCCGTAGGCGCGCGAGACGGTCATGGGATTGATGGCATGCACGCCGGCGACGTCCCGCACGGATGGAATTTCTTCTCCCGGAACCAGCCTGCCGCTGGCGATGAGACGTCGCAGCTGCTGGGCAATTTGCCGGTAGATGGGCTCGGCGGAGCTGGGCTGAACGAGTAGCGCGTCTGACTCCATGTGTATCGAGACACTAATACACTAGGAGGTGCTTTGCAAGCTACTTAGGTCACTTCCGTGCAGACGAGTTTGGTTTCCAGATATTCGGTCATCCCGAAGCTTGAACCCTCGCGACCCAGCCCGGACTCCTTGACGCCGCCAAAGGGCGCCACCGTGGTCGAGATCAGGCCGGTATTGAGCCCCACCATGCCGTACTGCAGGGCCTCGGACACCCGCCAGGCCCGATTCAGGTCCTGGGTGAAGAAATAGGCCGCAAGGCCTGCGGTCGTGTCATTGGCAAGCTGGATCGCCTGCTCTTCGGTTTCAAATTTCACGATGCCCGCCAGCGGGCCGAATGTTTCCTCCTGGAACAGTGCGGCCTGCGGACTGACATCGGTGATGAGCGTGGGCTGAAAGAAGTTGCCGGTGGCGCGTGCCCCGCCTGCGACCAGTTTGCCGCCGCGGCCCAAGGCGTCCTCAACATGCCGTTCGACCTTCTCGACGGCCGCGGCATTGATCAGCGGCCCCTGCTGTGTGACGCCGGCCAGACCATCCCCCATCACCAGCTTGTCGACCTGCGCACGCAGCTTCGCGACGAACTCATCATGAATCCCGCGCTGCACGAGGATACGGTTCGCGCACACGCAGGTCTGGCCCGAGTTGCGAAACTTGGACGCCATGGCACCCGCCACCGCCTTGTCCACATCGGCATCGTCAAAGACGATGAAGGGTGCGTTGCCGCCCAGTTCCAGCGACACATGTTTGACGGTATCCATGCACCGCGCGGCGAGCATCTTGCCGATGCGGGTCGAGCCGGTGAAGGTGAACTTGCGCACCCGCGGATCGCTCGTGAACACATCCCCAATGGCGGCGGGCGCACCCGTCACCACGTTGAATACGCCCGCGGGCAGTCCGGCCTGGCTGCCCAGCCATGCCAGCGCCAGTGCGGAAAACGGCGTCAGCTCGGAGGGCTTGAGCACGACCGTGCAGCCGGCGGCCAGCGCCGGGCCCACTTTGCGCGTGATCATCGCCGCCGGGAAATTCCACGGCGTGATCGCGGCCACGACGCCCACCGGCTCGCGCAATACCAGCAGGCGTTTGTCGGCCATGTGTCCGGGAATGATCTGTCCGTAGGCGCGGCGACTCTCCTGGGCAAACCACTCGATGAAGGATGCGGCATAGCCGATCTCGGCCCGTGACTCACTCAGCGGCTTGCCCTGTTCAGCCGTCATCAGGCGCGCGAGGTCCTCCTGGTTCGCGATGATGAGTTCGTACCAGCGCTGCCGGAGCGTGCCACGCTCGGCCGCGGCCAGGCGTCGCCAGGACTCAAAGGCGCGATGTGCCGCCGCGACCGCGCGTTCGGTCTCCGCCGCGCCCAGTGCCGGAATGCGTCCGAGCAGTTGCTGGGTCGCCGGATTGAGGACATCCAAAGTGCGTGGCCCCTCAACCCATTGGCCATCGATATAGGCCGCCTCTCGCAGCAGTGCGCCGGATTTGAGCGCCAGGCGTGCTTGCTCCGCCGTCTTCGCAGTGTCATTCATCTGCATAGGATATCGCGCCAGGGCGATTTCCGCTTCGAGGTGGCCCGGTGCTACGCTAGGCGCATGAATGCGCTTCCCATCGACCTGCCCAGCGCCCTGCCCGCGGATCTGCGTGAGCAGGTGGCCGATGCCCTGCACGAGGATGTCGCCGGCGGTGATGTCACCGCGAGCTTGGTCCCGGCACGACAGCGCGTGCGGGGACGCCTCATTACGCGCGAGCCCATGACGTTGTGCGGCAGCGCCTGGGTGGAGGAAACCTTCCGGCAACTGGATCCCCAGATCGTCCTGAAGTGGCAGGTCGAGGAAGGCGGCCAGGCGAACACCGATGAGACCTTGCTGCTCCTTGAAGGTCTGGCCCGACCGATTCTCACCGGTGAACGCACGGCGCTGAACTTCCTGCAGCTGCTCTCGGCGACCGCCAGCGAGGCGCGGCGCTATGCGGATGCGGTCGCCGGTACCGGCTGCATCATCCTCGATACCCGCAAGACGCTTCCGGGACTGCGCACCGCACAGAAATACGCGGTGCGCTGTGGCGGCGCCCAGAACCATCGCATGGGGCTGTTCGACATGGTGCTGATCAAGGAGAACCACATCGCCGCCGCCGG
>DASXLF010000414.1:0-4459 GCA_036496405.1 Steroidobacteraceae bacterium
CATCGACGATGACGCCCGAACCCAGAGCGCGCTCCACCCGCCGGCGATACAGCGGCCGCAGATCGCCGAACAGCTGCGCCAGCGCCGATGGTCCGATCTGCTCCGTGACCAGCCGCGCGGTCGATATGTTGACCACGGCCGGTGCCGCGCGCCGTACCGCGGCAGCGTAGGATTCGGCCGCCATTCCCGGGGAGGGCTGGGGCGCCGGCGTTCCTTGAGGCTCCGGGGGCGGTTGGACGGCGGAGCTGCTCGGCTCGGGCGCGGCCTGCGGCGGCGGCGTGGTGATCGGCAGCATCTCCGGGCGCTGCAGCAGTTGCGGGTGCACGAACACGATGATGAAGGCCAGAGCCAGGCCGCCGATGACACTGCCGGCGAGAAACACTGCTGCGCGACCCAGGCGATGCAAATTCATAGGTACGTGGCGTGGTCCGGCTCGAAAGCGCGTCCGAAGGGTTGTGTATAATGCGACACTTCCCGCGCCCAGACGTAGCGTTCGTACGCACCAGGGCCGAGATTTACCGCCTGCGCGAATTCAGCAGAGTGAGCCATAAATGAGTGACGTCGCCGCAATTGCGGGCAGCCAGGAAGTCGATGCCAGCCGCAGAAAGTTTCTGACCGTAGCCACCAGCGCCACGGCTGCGGTCGGCGCGCTGCTGGCGGCGGTTCCGTTCGTCGCCTCCTGGGAGCCCACGGAGCGGGCCAGAGCGCTGGGCGCACCGGTGGTGCTCGATATCAGCAAGCTCGAAACCGGCCAGATGATCACGGCGACCTGGCGCAAGCAGGTGATCTACGTCGTCGGCCGGGCGCAGCCGCTGGTCGACAATCTTACCAAGAACGACGCCGACCTGAAGGATCCGAAGTCCGAGCACTCGCTGCAGCCGGCTTACGCGCGCAACGAGATGCGTTCCCGGCGTGCGGATGTACTGGTTCTGATCGGCATCTGCACCCATCTGGGCTGCCTGCCCAAGCAATTTTTCGATCCCGGCGATGCGGCGCTGGGACCGACCTGGCCGGGCGGATTCCGCTGTCCGTGTCACGGTTCGCGCTTCGACCTGGCGGGACGGGTATTCGACGGCTCGCCGGCGCCGACCAACCTGAGCGTGCCGCCCTATAGTTATCGGGACCAGCACACGCTGGTGATCGGGCTCGATAGCATCCCGGCAAAAGGAGCCGCCTGATGGCGCCTGAGGCAGTGACCAAGCCCGGACTGTGGGCCTGGATCAACCGGCGGCTGCCGGTCGACGATTTCGTGCGCAGCCAGCTGCTCGAGTACTACGCGCCGAAGAATTTCAATTTCTGGTATTTCTTCGGTTCGCTGGCCCTGCTGCTGCTGGTGATGCAGATTGTCACCGGAATTTTCCTGACCATGTTCTACAAGGTCGGGGAAGGTACAGCCTTCGATTCGGTCGAATTCATCATGCGCGAGGTCAACTACGGCTGGCTGCTGCGCTATCTGCATTCCACCGGCGCTTCTGCCTTCTTCCTGGTGATCTATCTGCATATGTTTCGCGGCATGATGTACGGCTCCTACAAGGCGCCGCGTGAACTGCTGTGGCTGTTTGGCATGGTCATCTACCTGGCGCTGATGGCCGAGGCGTTCCTGGGCTACGTGCTGCCGTGGGGCAACATGTCATTTTGGGCCGCGACCGTCATTATCAATCTCTTCGGCGCCATTCCGGTCATCGGCCCCGGATTGGTGGAATGGATACGCGGCGATTACGGCATCGCCGATGCAACGCTCAATCGCTTCTTTTCGCTGCACGTGGTGGCAGTGCCGCTGCTGCTGCTGCTGCTGGTGGCGCTGCACCTGGTGGCGCTGCGCCAGGTGGGCTCCAATAATCCGGACGGCGTCGAAATCAAGGAGAAGAAGAACGCCCAGGGGATACCGCTCGACGGCATTCCGTTTCATCCCTATTACACGGTCAAGGACATCTTCGGCGTCGGAGTGTTTCTGACCCTGTTCGCAGCGGTGGTGTTCTTCGTTCCGACCTTTTCCGACCTGTTTCTGGAGAAGGCTAACTTCGAGCCCGCCAATCCGCTGTCGACGCCGGATCCGATTTCGCCTTCCTGGTATTTCACGCCGTATTACGCCATTTTGCGCTCGGTCCCGGACAAAGCCACCGGCGCGGTGCTGATGCTGATCGCGGTCTCGGCATTCTTTTTTCTGCCATGGCTGGATCGGTCTCCGGTCAAATCGATCCGTTATCGCGGCTGGATTTTCCGCACCTTCTTCGCACTGTTCGTGGTGTCGTTCCTGGGGCTGATGTACCTGGGTCTGCAGCCGGCGCAAGGCATTTACGTGACTTTGTCGCGCGTATGCTGCGTACCGTATTTCGCTTTCTTCGTGCTGATGCCCTTCTACAGCCGCATTGATCCGGTGAAGCCCGTGCCAGAACGAGTCACGTTCCATGCTTAAACTCGCAATGCTGATGCTGGCGATCGGGGCTCTGCCGCTGTCGGCACTGGCCGCTCAGGGTGAAGCCGAGACTGCGAAGCCGGTGGACTGGCAACACTGGGAGGCCGGCAATTCGCTGACCGATCTGGCGTCGTTGCAGCGTGGCGCGCGCAATTTCATGAATTACTGCAATGGCTGCCACGCGCTCAAGTACATGCGATATCAACGCATGGCCGACGACCTGAAGATTCCCAGCTCAGTGCTCGAATCGGAACTGGTGGCGCCGGGTCACAACAATCTCGATTACATTTCCACGGCGCTGCCCAGCAGCGATGCGGTCAACTGGTTTGGCAAGGTGCCGCCAGACCTGTCGCTGATCGCACGCTCCAAGGGAACCGATTACGTCTACCGCTTCCTCAAGACCTTCTACGTCGATGCCAGCAGCCCCACGGGCAGCAATAATCTGGCCTATCCGAGTGCCGCGATGCCCGCGGTTCTGTCCGATCTCAGCGGGGTCGATGAGGCCGTATATCGCCAGGTCGGCAACGACAAGGTGTTCGATCATTTTGCAGTGCGCGTGCCCGGCAGCATGAGCGCCCAGCAGTTCGACCAGTTCGTGCGTGATACCGTGAATTTTCTCGACTACGTGGGCGAGCCGGCGCAGGTCGAGCGGCGTTTCATGGGCATTTGGGTGGTATTGTTTCTGATCGCACTGTCCTGGCTGGCGCTGCTACTGAAAAACGAATATTGGAAAGAGGTGCATTGAGCGTCGTCGATGCGCAACGCGCGAGGAAATTTGATTAGTGTCCAGTCGCCGCTCAGTCATGACGCTGTTTTCAGCTCCCGATGAACCGCACAGTCATCGCACTCGAATCGTGCTCGCAGAGAAGGGCGTGGAGATCGACATCATCGATGTGGTGCCGGGTCGCTACCCTGAGGATCTGCTCGACCTGAATCCCTATCACAGCCTGCCGACCCTCGTGGATCGGGACCTGGTGCTGTACGACTCGCGCGTGATCATCGAGTATCTCGATGAACGCTTTCCGCACCCGCCGTTGATGCCGGTCGACCCGATCCTGCGCGCCCAGTTTCGGCTGGCGCTGTATCGCATCGAGCGCGACTGGTATGGGTTGGCGCAGCAGATCGATGAGGATCACGATCGCAAGCACGCCGCCAAGAATCGCAAGATCCTGCGGGACGCCATCCTGCAGAGCGCCGACCTGTTCAAGGTCAAGCCCTATTTCCTGAGCGATGAGTTTTCGCTGGTTGATGCCAGCATCGGACCCATCCTCTGGCGTCTGCGGCGTTACGAGATCGATCTGCCGCCGCAGGCCCAGGCGTTGACGCGTTACGCCAGTGTGCTGTTCGCCCGTCCGGCATTTCGCGACAGCCTGTCGGAAGCCGAGATCGATATGAGAGCCGGTTGATGTCCTCCAAGAATGCCGGCGACACCGGTGGGGTCTCCAGACGTCCGTACCTACTGCGCGCGATGCATGAGTGGATCAGCGACAGCGGTCATACCCCGCACGTGATCGTCGATGCGCTGCGTGCCGGCGTCGAAGTGCCGTCCGCGTATGTGAAGGACGGCAAGATCGTGTTGAATCTGTCGATGACGGCAACGCAGCGGCTGCAACTCAAGAACGACGGCATTGAATTCGACGCCCGGTTTGCCGGCGTTGCGCACCATGTGCGCGTGCCCATGCTGGCGGTGCTCGGCGTATACGCGCGCGAGACCGGCGAGGGCATGATCTTCTCCGACTCGGAAACCGACTCGCCCTCGCCGGAAGGTCCGCCGCCGCCCACGGACGGCAAACGCGCGAAATTGACCCTGGTCAAGTAGCCTCGAACGCGGCCTCGATCCATTCGATCGGCCCATCGGGCGTGCGCAGCAACAGGGCATCAAAGCGCACCGGCAGCCGCGCCAGCGAAGGCCGAACCCGCAACAAAAAACGCGTGGCCCGCACGATTCGCGCGCGCTTGGCGGCGGTAATGCTGTGCGCCGCGCCGCCGAATTCCATGCGCGAGCGCAGCCGCACCTCCGCGATCACCAGCAACTGGGCGCGC
>DASXLF010000415.1:0-18539 GCA_036496405.1 Steroidobacteraceae bacterium
GTAACTGCCCACCTGATCAAAGCTGAAACGGTCGCTCGAAACCCGTACCCCAGCACTGAGCTTGAGGCCGGGCATTACGTTCAGGTCGACATCCGCATAGCCGGCAACCTGGCGATCTTCCGCGCTCGTGAACTGCCCAAAGCTGACCGTATCGCCAAGGGTGCTGGTATATACAGCCTGCCCATCGGTCGTAATGTCCTGATCGTTTTGGCGCATGTCGGAGTAGAAGAAGCCTGCGGTCCAGGCGAGGAATGCCTTGGGATCGCTCGACTGCAGGCGCGCTTCCTCGGTGACGGCATTCTGATGGTTGGTTATGAAGGCATGCGAGGGTTCGTCACCCGGTAGGAACTGCAACGGGTTGCCGTCGAAGATGCCACCAAAGTATGTGGTGTAGTCGAGATCGGCATAATCCAGGTGATAGTAATACGAGGTATTCGAAACGAAGCTCATGTTGTCGAAGTCATATTGCACTTTCAGCGATGGCAGAACAAAGCGGTCGCGCGTGGGTTGCGGAACGCGGCTGCCCTGCTTGAAGTCATTGCTCGATGGATCGCTGAGAGTGGACCAGTACTGGTTGCGATCACGCTCATAGATGCTCTGATAAAGCACCGCCGCCGTGATCTTCAAATTGTCGACCGGCACTGCCGCAAGCGCGGCGCGGCCAGCGAACGACTGGGTGGCGTTGCTGTTGGATTCGACCGTTTGACCGCTATCGGTTGAGACGCGATCAATGTACCCGCCGTCGTTGCGACCCCAGGCGCTGACACGAAATCCCAGCTTGTCTTCGACAATTGGCCCGCCGAGCGCGGCCCCGAGCTCATAGCTCGGCGCACCGTCAATGGTGCCGGCCAGCTCGCTGCGCGCGTAACCGCTGTACTGGCTTAGCCCCGGCTCGGGCAGGATAAAGCGCACCGCACCGCCCTCAGCGCCGGCGCCGAATAGGGTCCCCTGCGGTCCGCGCAACACCTCCACGCGCTCCAGGTCGAACACCTGAGGAAAAGCATTCGCATTCCAGTAACCGACGTTGCGCATTTGGATCGGGGTATCGTCGATGTAGATTCCAGTGGTCGCGGCGCCCACATCCGAGAACACACCACGAATGGCAATGTCATTGCTGTTGTTGCCGGCCGCGCCGCTAGTATGCGTGAACTGCAGGTCAGGGGTTAGACGTGCAATGTCGTCGATCTGGTGGATACCCTGATCGTCCATCTGCGCCTCGCTGTACGCAGTGACATTGATCGGCACCTTGTTGATATCCTCGCTGCGTCGCTGCGCGGTAACGGTGATTTCCTGCAGCACGTTCTGATCTTCGCTGTCATCGGCACGAACCGTGCCGGCGGTCAGCAACGCGGCGAGCGTTGCCACGGCCGGTAGCAGAGCGCGGCTCGGTGTGCCGATCGCACCGTGCGCTGGCGTATCGGCAGAAGTTTTGCGTGAGTTCATGCTGATCACCCCCTTCATTTTTTCCCAACGCTGTTCGTATTACGAACGTCTGTTCGGAGAATAGTAGTCCCAGCTGAATCCAGATTCAAGGGCAAACGCGGCATTGAGCGCTGCACAACATGCGGGCGCTGATGCCTCGATCGACTCGGTTTGGTGCGTGACCGACGGTCGCCGGCCACGCGAACGGCGTTCAGCTAGGCTCTGGCGACTCAGCAGGCTATGGCTTCCCCGTCCGAGCGCGGGTCGCTCGCGGCATCAAACGCCCCGGATGCGCCGACGCGGATGACGTGCGCATGACCGACCAGCTCGCTCAGTGCTGGAATTCTTTGCTGCTCGTACCCGGGGGCGCGCAGGATCTGTGTCCACTCATGCGGCGCGTCGTCCTCGAGCGCGATCGTGGGCGACTCAAAGTCTATGTCGCGGCTTCCGACCACCCAGCGCGGTGCGCGCAACGTCTGCTCCAAGCTCCGCGCTGGCTCGAGGACTGCCGGCAGCAGCTGCGCCAGAATTTGTGGCTGTGCCCGCCCACCCATGCAGCCAAGCACGGCGCGTACCTTACCGTCGCTGCGGACGATCAGCGGGGTCAGCGTATGGGCAGGCCGCGTCCCAGCTTGTAGCTCATTGGGCGCGCCACGGCGCAAAGTAAAGCCGCGGCCCCGGTTATGAAAGATGATACCGCTCGCCGGATCAAGGATGCCGCATCCGAACAGTTGGAACACACTCTGGATCAACGATACCGCCATCCCAGAATCATCCAGCGCGCACACCGCCACCGTATCCCCATGCGCCGGAACATCGCGGGCTGCCGCGGGTGGCGTTTCCTGCTGTTCGAAGCGCGCGCGCAGTCGCTGCGCGTCGAATAGTTCATCGAGCGGTACTGGTTGCTTATCTGGATCGCCGAGATAACGTTCCCGATCCTCGATGGCCACAAGTAACGCGCGGAGCAGGGACCTACTGCCTGCGATGGCGCCATGCAGCGGCACCCCCAGCGCCTCCAACGCCCTGACGGCTTCCAGCAGCACGAATCCCTGGGAGTTCGGCGGACTCGTACACAGCTCCAGACCCGGAAGTTGCAGGCTCAGTGCGGCTTCTACGCGCGTTGCGTGCCGTGCGAAGTCGTGCCGCATCAGCGCACTGCCCCTACTGCGCAGGAACCCAACCAGATCGCGGGCCACGGTGCCGGTGTAGAACTCCTGCAGCCCGCGACGCGCGAGTGTGCGCAGCGTTGCTGCCAGCTCCGGCTGAAACAACATGTCACCGCGCGCCAGAGGGCGACCGTTCACAAAAAAAATGGCTGACAGTCCCGAGTCACGACGCATGACTGCCTCGCGGCGCCTGATGCCCTCCTCGAGCGAGCGACTCACCGCCACGCCATCCGCTGCCGCACCGATGGCTCCGGCCAGCAACGTCGGCAGGTCCAGCCGCGCGCCCAGGGCGTGCAGCGACTGCCAGCCGGCGACCAGCCCGGGAACGGTGACCGGCACCACTCCAACATCCGGCATGTCCGAGAACTGCTCGCGAATGGCCTCGACATCGAGTCGCGCCGGCGCAGCCCCCGAGCCGTTGACGGACAGCACACGGCCCTCCGGCAGCGTCACCACAGCAAACAGGTCCCCACCCAGCGCGCACTGGTGCGGATACACGACCGTCAGCATCGCTGCGGCGGCCAATGCCGCATCGATGGCATTGCCTCCGGCAGCGAAGGCGCGCGCCGCCTCGCGGCTCGCCAGCACATGCGGTGTGGCGATGGCCGAGGACACGCTCAGTGCGTGTCCAGTGGCAGGCCTTCAATCAAAATCGTGCGTGTTGCTGCAGCCTCGGAACCTTTGAGCCGCATCGGCAGACAACACATGAAATACCTGCCGTCAGAAATGTCGATTAGCTTGGCCCCTTCCAGAATGACCACGCCGGCCTTGCAAAGAATATGGTGTGTCGGCCACTTGTCGGTCTGATCGGCAGCCTCGATTGTCACGTAGTCGATGCCGACCAGTAGCACGCCGGCATCGACTAGCGCCTGGGCGGCATCTGCGCGAATGCCCACCCAATACTTGCTGAACTCCTTCTTGACCATGCGCTTTTGCGAGTTTGAGGTCCGAAAAAGCACGCGCTTGGCGCCGTCGAGCTTTGCATTGCGCACGGTCTCCGCTGTTATCGGCTCATCACCTTGCCCCGATACGTCGACCACTCGCGCCGGGCCAACGAAGATTTCAAGCGGCAGAGCGTCGACCGTCTTGCCGTCGGGCACAAAATGCCGCGGCGCATCGATGTGAGTGCCGGTATGTGCCCCGATCAGCCAGCGTGAAACCTCCGACTCAGCGCCGTCTGAGAGCTTGAAAACGTTAATGACTTCGGGCGGCTTGCCATCGCGCCAGTAGAGCATCCCAGGTTCGATATCCATCGAAATATCGTGAATCTTCATGTGCCGCCCCTTATTCGACGCTAACGTAACGGTAAGGTGGTTCTCGGTTCGCGCCGAGGTGTTCTATAAGCGAACATATGTTCGAAATCCGATTCTAGCAACGGGATTCCGAACTGGCAAATCGCGCCGCCGACTGGGCGGCCCTCAAGTGGCTTGTAGCGGGATCTGCGGCACAATGCGCTGCAGCACCGGCAGTATCTGATCCAGCAATTGCTTCTTGGACACGGTAGCCACATTGGTCAGCACCGTTACGGCTGCCAGCGGTACCCCATGCGCGCCCAAGACGGGTACCGCGATCGAGCGGATGCCCACCTCCACCTCCTGATCCACGATCGCATAACCCTGACGTTGGACCTGTCTAAGCTCTCCCCGAATCTCTTCCTTGGTGCGCAGGCTATGTGGTGTGAGGGCGATCAATTCGGTGGATTTGAGCAAGGATTCGGTCGCCGCAGGATCCATAAACGCGGCAACGACTCGTCCTGAGGATGCGTATAAGGCGCTGAAGCGCCGACCGATTGTGAGGGTTGGCGCGAGCACGCGCTCGACAGTCGAGCCGGCTATGTGAATGATGTCGCTGCCGTCGAGTATGGCCAAGGCGGCTATCTCCCCGGTCTCCTTAGTGATCAGCCGCAGGTACGGTCGGGCTAAATCGGAAAGCGGCATAGTCGACAGGAAAGCGAATCCGAGATCGAGCACCTTGGCCGTGAGACGGAACAGGCGGTCGTCCCTGTGAATGTAGCCTAGATGCTCCAGTGTCAGCAGATAGCGGCGAGCACCGGCGCGCGTCATGCCGGTTCGCTCCGACACCGTCGACAATGTCATCTGCGGATAAGTCCCGTCAAAGGCACGCAGTACATTCAGTGCGTGCCTCACGGAGCCGACGAAGTCGCGTGGCGGCTTGTTCTCGCGCTTGGTTGCCATCGCTTGCCGATGCCTTCCGTTCCTTATTAGGGTGCGCATGTTACTTGACATGGCGCATAGCGACACTCGATTTCCTCTACCGCTTCTGACAATCTCCATTGGTGTCTAGGACTATCCAGAACTTGCCTGCCTCGCGGCGTCGCCTGCTACAAACTGCGCTGCTGGCACCGATCGCGGCCGGCAGTTCGCTCGCGACCAGTGCTGCCGACCACCAGCGTCGCGCACTTTATTTGCCGCCATATAAATCGCTGACCGTACGTGCTCCAGACGGCCCGAACATAGCGGTTCAAGTCTGGGGCAATCCGCACGGAGAGCCGGTCGTGCTTATTCACGGCCTCGGACAGTGCCGGCTGTCATGGATCAGACAGTTGAACAGCGACTTGATAGAGCGTTATCAGTTCGTGACCTATGATCTGCGCGGTCACGGACAGTCCGACAAGCCCACTGAGGAGCGGTATTACGCGCAGGGCCGGCGTTGGGGCGATGAACTCGCGGCGGTAATCGGGGCGCTGAAGCTTCGACGTGCGGCGCTCGTGGGCTGGTCGTTGGGCGGCATAGTCATGCTCAACTACCTTACTGAACACGGCCACGAGCGCATCGCGGCGATGAACTTTGTCGATGCGTGGACCAGTCTGGACCCGTCGGTATACACCGATGAGGCCGGCGAATTGACCGACACGCTTCGCAGTTCCGACCTGATGTCTCGACTTGGAGGTATCAAGACGTTCCTGCGCGCCTGCTTTCACGTGCAGCCCGACCCTGAACTCTTCGAACTAATGCTCACCTTCAATGCCATGCCGCCGATCGAATTCTACAAGGGCGTTCAGCGGGTGACTCTGGACGCTTCGGACGCGGCGCTGCGCGCGCTGCCAATCCCTGTTGTCGTCACCCACGGCGCGAAGGACCGGTTGTTTCGGACCGCCGTAGCGCAATACACCGCACAGGCGGTCCCCGGAGCGCGGCTGTCGATCTATGAAAATATAGGACACTCGCCCTTTCTTGAGGACAGTCAGAGATTCAATCTGGAATTGAAGACGTTGCTTTCGCGTGCGTTCGCCTGACGCGTTGAGCCGGCGGCGACTTACACCGCAATTGGGACGGAAATATGTGGATGCGGGTCGTAGTCGATGACCTCGAAATCCTCGAAGCGGTAATCCAGGATCGAACCGGCTCTGCGTCTCAATCGCAGCCGCGGCAACGGCCGGGGCTCACGGGAGAGCTGCAACTGGGCCTGTTCGACGTGGTTCAGGTACAGGTGCAAGTCACCGAACGAATGAATGATTTCCCCTGGTTCCAGGTCGCATTGCTGGGCAACCATATGCGTGAGGAATGCCACCGACGCCGCGTTGTACGGCACCCCGAGCATGACGTCGGCAGACCTTTGCGTCAGCATGCAGCTCAGCTGGCCATTGACGACGTAGAACTGATACATCACGTGGCAGGGGGCGAGCGCCATCCGTCCCGCTAGCGCGTTTGCTTGCGGATTCTGCCGCTCGTCGGGCAGGTAGGCGACGTTCCAGGCGTTAATGATGTGCCGCCGGCTGCTGGGATTCCGTCGGATGCCATCGACGAGTGCTGTGACCTGGTCGATCGGTTGACCGTCCCGGCCAGGCCACGCGCGCCACTGCGCCCCGTAGACAGGTCCGAGGTCGCCCGCGTCGGTTGCCCACTCGTCCCATATGGAAACGCCGTTGTCCTTTAAATATTTTGTGTTGGTTCCACCCTGCAGGAACCAGAGCAGCTCGTGCAAGATGGATCTAATGTGCAGCTTCTTGGTCGTGAGCAGCGGGAATCCGTGACGCAAATCATGCCGATACATTCGGCCAAACACTGAAAGCGTGCCCGTTCCGGTGCGATCGCTCTTCCGGGCGCCATGCTCCAGGATGTCGCGCAGGAGGCTGAGATAGGCTTGGTCCATCGTGGTGAGATCACGCCACCGGCGAGAAATTGCCCGACGGCGTCTCGCGCTGGTAAGCGACCAGCATCAGCACGATGCCGGTCAGCAGCATCGGCAACGACAGCAATTGTCCCATGGTGAACCAGCCGCCAGCCAAGTAGCCAAGCTGCACATCGGGCTCGCGCACGAATTCCACGGCGATGCGTGCCACCGAGTAGCAGATCAGGAATAACCCGGATGGTGCGTAGCGCGGCCGCGGCTGGCTGGTATAAATCCAAAGAATCGTAAACAGCACCAGTCCCTCGAGCGTCGCCTCGTACAGCTGCGAGGGGTGGCGCGCCACCGGCGGTCCGCCGTTCGCATCGGGTACCAGCATGGCCCAGGGCACATCAGTGGGCCGTCCCCAAAGCTCGCCGTTGATGAAATTGCCGATGCGCCCGAAGAACAGGCCGAGAGCCGGCAACGGCACCGTAAAATCGAACACGTCACCCACGCTGCGGTGGCGCTGGCGTGCAAAGATGATCATGGCGATGATCACCCCGAGCATGCCGCCGTGAAACGACATGCCGCCCTCCCATATTTTGAACAGGTACAGCCAGTCCGCGCGCCACAACGACAGACCGTAGAACAATACGTAGCCGATGCGCCCTCCCAAAATGACCCCGAGCATGGTGTAGAAGAGCAGATCATCGACGTCGGGACCTTTCCAGGTCGACGCCGGCTGCGCGGCGCGGCGCCGCGCGAGCAACCATGCGGCCGCGAATCCCAGCAGGTACATGATGCCGTACCAGTGGATACGCAGCGGGCCCAGGCTTACGGCGATCGGATCGATGTGCGGGTAGCGAAGCATTGAACAATCCTAAGGTTTGATCACTCGCGCGTGGCGCGGCAAAAAAAGGCTTTGAGATAGCGTGTCTCGGGAATCGCCGGATGAATGGGGTGATCGGGCGATTGGCCGCCGCTATGGATGATCTGCGCGAAGCGGCCGGCCGTGCGTGCCGCGGACTGGATCAGTCCGACCAGTTCATCGCTCGCGAGATGGTAGGAACAGGAGCAGCTCACCAGCAGCGCATCGCGTTCCAGCAGCCGCATGGCCAGCTGGTTGAGTTTGCGGTACGCCGCCTGGCCGCGCGGGATGTCTTTCTTGCGCTTGATGAACGCCGGCGGGTCCAGCACGATGGCATCGAAACGCTCCCCGGCCCGGCCCAGTTCATCGAGCACGTCGAACGCATCGCCGCGGCGCGTTTGCACCGTCACGCCATTGGCGTTGGCATTACGTGCCGCGGCCGCCAGCGCCGACTCCGAGGCATCGACGCACAGGGCACTGGCAGCGCCATGCGACAGCGCCGTGATCGCCCAGGCACCGGCGTAGCTGCACACATCCAGTACCCGTGCTCCCGGGGCGATCAGCCGCCGCCAGGTTTCGCGGTTAGCACACTGGTCGTAAAACCATCCGGTCTTCTGCGCCGATGCCAGAGGCACACTGTAGTTGAGCCCGGCCTCCAGCACCTGCAGCTCCTCGGGCACACGCCCGATCGGCGTGAGCAACTGCCGCGGCAGCTGCTCGAGCTCGCGCGCGCCGCCGTCGTTCTTCCACACCAGAACGCGCGGCTCCAAGACCGTGGCCACCGCCGCCTCGATATCGGCGCGCAGCGATTCCATGCCGGCGGTGGCAATCTGTCCCACGACGATGTCGCCATAGCGGTCCAGCACCAGCCCGGGCAGTCCGTCGGATTCGCCGAACGCCCAGCGATAGTACGGCGCTGTGTACAGGCGCTCGCGCAATGCCAGCGCTACCTTCAACCGATGCAGCAGCAGCGAACGATCGACCGGATGCACCGGGCTGCGGCTGAGGATGCGCGCGCAGATCAACGCGTGCGGATTGACGTACGCATAACCGAGAAACAGATCCCGATCCGATAGCACGCGCACCATGGCGCCCACCGGCAAATCGGTCAGCGGCGTGGCATCGTTGTCCACCTCGTTGGAGAACACCCACAAATGACCCGCTCGCAGCCGGCGGTCCTCGCCGCGCTTGAGGCGCAGCGACGGCAAATCGGTCATGGCCGGCTCGGCCGGAAGTTCAATCTGTACTGACATGGGGAGCAGCGCGGGGGTTCCGTTATAGTGGCGTGCCATTTTACTGGAAATCCGGGTCGAACCCATGGTTGAGCGCGTCGCGCAGCCGGCCGGCCGGCTTGCGAATCAGGCCAGCCCCTACCTTCGCCAGCACGCGCTCAACCCGGTCGACTGGTATCCCTGGGGAAGCGAGGCTCTGGAGCGCGCGCAGCGCGAACGCAAGCCCATATTGCTGTCGATCGGCTACGCCGCTTGCCACTGGTGCCATGTCATGGCGCACGAGTCCTTCGAGGACCTCGAAACCGCCGCCCTGATGAACCGCCTGTACGTCAACATCAAGGTCGATCGCGAGCAGCGGCCCGACCTGGACCGGCTCTATCAATTGAGCCACCAGATGCTCACTGGCCGCGGCGGCGGCTGGCCACTGACCATGTTTCTGATGCACGAGGACCAGCGGCCTTTTTTTGGCGGCACTTATTTCCCGCCCGAGGCGCGCTTTGGGCTGCCCGCGTTTCGATCGCTGCTGCAGCAGGTCGCAGACTATTACCACGCGCATGTGGAGCAATTGAAGGACAGTGCCGCACGGGTGGTCGCGGCACTCGATAACCTGAACGCAAGCGCCACCGGTTCTGCGCTGCTTGACGCCGGACCGCTGCGTCTGTGCCGAACCCTGCTGGCACAGAGCTTCGATGCGCAGTACGGCGGCTTCGGTGCAGCACCGAGGTTTCCGAACGTCCCGGCACTGGCACTGCTGCTGCGTGGCTGGCAGGCCGATGCCGGCGCCGACAGCCACGCCCTGCACATGGTCACGCTCACGCTTACACGCATGGCCGAGGGCGGCCTGTTCGATCAGCTCGGTGGCGGCTTTTTCCGCTACTCGGTGGATGCGCGCTGGGAGATTCCGCATTTCGAGAAGATGCTGTATGACAACGCACAGCTGCTGAACTTATACGCGCAGGGTGCGGCGGCGACCGGTGATCCGCTGTTCGCCGAGACTGCGCGCCGCACCGCCGATTGGATGCTGCGGGAATTCGCTAATGGTGACGGCGCATTGTATTCGAGCCTCGACGCCGACAGCGAGGGTCATGAAGGCCGCTTCTATGTCTGGCAGCGCGAGACCGTGCAGCAAGCGCTCGCGGTAGACGAGTTCGCGTCGTTTGCAGCCCTCTTCGGCCTGGATCTGGCGCCGAATTTCGAAGGCCAATGGCACCTGCGCGTCAGTGCCGGCCTGGAAAGCATCGGCCGATCGCAGGGCCTGACGGCGGACCAGGTGCGCGCCACAGTGGCGAGTGCGTGCGAGAAGCTCTGGCAACTGCGAAGCACGCGCACGCGACCGGGACTCGACGACAAGGTGCTGTGCAGCTGGAATGCGCTGGCCATCGGCGCGCTGGCAACCACGGCGCGATGCCTTGACCGCGAGGACTATGCGGCGGCGGCCGCCGCAGCTTTGCGCTATCTGCAGCGCGTGCACTGGCGCGACGGCCGCCTGCTGGCCGCGAGCAGTGGCGGCGTTGCGCAGTTCAATGCTTACCTCGATGACTACGCGTTCCTGCTGGCCGCCATACTGGATCTTCAAAGCGTGCGCTTCCGGGCCGAGGAGCTGCAATGGGCCATGGCACTGGCCGAGGTCATGCTGCGGCACTTCGAGGATGTGCCCCACGGCGGCTTCTTCTTCACCTCGGATGATCATGAGGCGCTCATCAGTCGCCCGAAATCTTTCGCCGACGAAGCCATTCCAGCGGGCAACGCCGTCGCCGCGCACTCATTACTGAGACTCGGATACCTGCTGGGCGAGCCCCGCTACCTGCAGGCCGCCGAGCGCACGCTGCGCGCCGCCTGGCCGGCCGTGCAGCAGTATCCGCAGGCGCACGCCAGCATGCTGCAGGCGCTCGAGGCCTATCTGCAGCCGCCGCACATCGTGCTTTTGCGGGGCGAGATGGCGTTGATCGAACCCTGGCGGCAGCAACTCAACGCCGGGTTTGCACCCAACCGCTGGACGCTCGCCATCCCTTCGGGGCTGGGGGGGCTGCCCGAGGCTATTGCCGCCAAGACCTCTGGCGGTGGCGTGCGTGCCTACGTGTGCCAGGGCAGCGTTTGCTCGGCACCGATCGACTCACTGCCGCAATTGCTGCGCACGCTCAGTCAACCCCGCCCGCATCCCCTGACTGGCGATTGACTGCCACCAGCGTCGCCTTGGGAAAGAAATTGAACTCCGAGGCGCTGGCCCAGGTATAGGCGCCCATCGCCCGGCCCACGATCAGATCGCCGGCCTTGAGCTGCGGCAACATGAGATTCTCCGCGATCACGTCGATGCTGTCGCAGGTGGGGCCGGCCAGTACCGAGGGCAGCAATGGGCCGCCCTGACGCAGCGATTCGACCGGATAACGCGCGTGATCGTAGAGTTGTCCGCTGTACGAGCCGTACAGCCCATCATCCAGGTAATACCACCAGTGGCCCTCGCGGCGCGCCCGTCCCATGACCGTCGCGACGCCGATGGCAGCCGGTCCGGCAATGAATCGTCCGGGCTCGGCGAGCACCTGCACGCGCGCGGGCAATTTGGCCAGCGAGGCGCGAATGGGCGCGCAGAATTTGCCGATATCCGGGGCATGCTGCAAGTAGTCGATCGGAAACCCGCCGCCGATATCGAGCGTATCGAGCGTGCCAAGCCGTTCGCGGCGGGCAGCAGCCAGTAACGACTGGCAGGCCGCAATCGCCTCCACGTGCTTGAGCGCATCGGGCGCCTGCGAGCCGACATGGAAGGAAAATCCCTGCACGTCGATGCCCAGTGAGGCCGCGAGCCGCGCCAGTGCAATCGCATCCTCCGGATCGCAGCCGAATTTGCGCGACAGATCGCATACCGCGCCTGGGCTGCGGAACGAAACCCGCAGCAGCAGCGCGACCTGTTCCCCATGGCGCTTGAACTTGCGTATCTCATCGACGTTGTCGGCCACGAAGGTGCGCACGCCAAAGGCGAGCGCATTACGGATGTCACGCTCGCGTTTGATCGGATGGGTATGAATGCAGCGCCCGGGCTCGACACCCAGTGCCGCGGCGAGCTGCACCTCGCCGCTGGTGGCCAGATCGAGCGAACCGCCCTCGTCGACAATGGTGCGCACCACCGCCGCAGACGGCAACGGCTTGAGCGCGTAATGCAGAGCTACCTTTGGCAGCGCCCGCTGTAGCCGACGGTACTGCGTGCGCACGCGCGCACAATCCACGATCAACAGCGGCGAGCCGAATTCGCGCACCAGCCGCTGAATGTGTTGCGGCTCGAACGGGTCGATGAAACGCGCCATCGGTTCGATGCGTCTACGGCAATACGCCAACCGCCAGCGCAGCAACGCTGGCGTTGAGCTCATCGACACCGGCTGCGGCCGCGCGCGTCAGGCGATCGCGCACTGCGTCCCAGCGCTCCTCCCCGGGCACGGTCTGCACCAGGATGCGCACACAGCCGGAACGGTCGAGCGCGTGCAGATGAGCATAGAGATCGTGGCCGTAGGCCTCCGGGCGCGCACCGGCGTTGATCCAGGTCACGAACTGGTGGGTACGCAGGGGCGGCCGCTGCGCGAGCACCGCGACCCTGCGCCCCGGTCCGGACAGATCATCAGCAAGCTGCTCGATCTGATCCGGCGCGACGATGGACAGCGGCGTCGTCGGCGCATAGTGCGTACTGCGATCCCCGGGCGCGCGCGGTGCATCGGCCGACGGTTGTGTCAGCACCTCGCCGGCCACGTGCTTCAATTGCGATAGGTTGATGGATCCCGGCCGCAGGAGCCGCACCGTATCTTCCAGACAGGCGACAATGGTGGACTCGAGCCCCAGCTTGCAGTCACCGCCGTCGAGAATCACGCGCACCGCATCACCGAATTCCTCGCGCACGTGTTCCGCCCGCGTCGGACTCAGGCGGCCGTAGCGGTTGGCGGATGGGGCGGCGATGCCGCCGCCAAAGGCCGTCAGCAACTGCTGCGCCATCGGGTGCGCCGGAATACGCACGGCGACGGTTTCCTGGCCGCCAGTTACCAACATTTGCACGTTGTAGGCACGCGGCAGCACCAGAGTCAGCGGCCCGGGCCAGAACGCTTCGGCAAGCTTCATGGCCACGGCCGGCACGTCGCGCGCCCAGCGCGTCAAGAAGCGCACGCTGTCCAGATGCACGATCACCGGATGCGAAGTCGGTCGTCCCTTGAGTTCGAACATGCGGCGCAGCGCGCCCGGATGCCCGGCGTGCGCGCCGAGGCCATAAACGGTCTCAGTCGGAAACGCCACGAGTTCACCGTCGCGCAATGCCTGCACGGCGGCCTCGAGCTCCAAATGAGTCGCTCGCAACACCTTAACCATGGAGCTGATTGTACCGGCGCCGCGTGATGCTATTCGAGCGAATGTCGCTCCCAACCCACAGCTGTGCGTTGCAGCTCATATGCGGGCCAGTAATGACGGTCCAGTTTCAACGTAATCACTTCCGGCGCGCCATTCCACGATAGCGTCTTGATTCGCAACGATGAACGGTCAGGGCGGCCATGCACCTGTCGCAGAAAAGCATCAAGATCAGGCGTGAGTTGACCATCCACTTCGACGATTCGCCGTCCCGGCAGCAGGCCGTAGCGCGATGCTGGGGATCCGAATTCGAAGTATGCGACATAAACTCCCTCGGGTGGGATGCCGCGCTGGGCACTGATGGCCCGGTGAGGGGCTTGCAAGGTTGCCCCGGCCCACTCCACCACGCGATCCACATCGCTGCCCGAAAGGCTTGCGGTTTTCACGCGCAGGGTTTGCTCGCCGCCGCCGCGCCAGACGATCACGCTCACTTCTTCCTTCTTGGCCACGGCGCGCTCGACATCACGGAACTGCGTTACCGGCTGGCCATCGATCGCCAGCAGAATATCTCCGGGCTGCAACACGCGTGCGGCATCCGAGCCTCCCACCAGACGCACCACGCTCACGACTTCGCGCGCCGAGGGGTTGGCCTGCGAAATGCGTTTCACCCAGGCGTCGCTTAGGCCGAAGCGGCGCGCATCCGCCAGGGTTTGCAGCACGAATTCGGCTTCCAGTGAATGCAGCGGCACTTTCTCGCGCACGATGTCGAGCGTCTCGGCCACCAGCTCGCTCGGAATACCGCGATTCTCCTGCACCAGCTCACGGCCATTGTCCGAGGCAAAGCTTGCCCACAGGCCGCGCACCGCCCCCGAGTTGTCGGACAGGACGCCGACGAAATCATCCGGGGCATTGACCAGGGCGGCGACCTGCAGATTGCTCTCGCGAAACATGACCGAACGCGATAAGGGCAACTGCAACGGACTGACATCGGCGATGGTGGTCGTGCGCGCCTTCACCACGCCGCTGCCGTCCATCCCGACCACATTGACGCTCTCCCCGGCCTTAAGGTCGGCGGTGGCGAGCTTTGCTGCCCGTACCGGCGTCGTGCCGATGAGCTTGGGATCGTAATGAATGACCGCCAGGTTATGCAGCGGATGCACGTACACGATCTCGCCCGGTATCTCCAGCGTACCGGCAAAGGTCAGGCGTACATCGCCCATCGATACCGGCACGGTGTTGCGATCGGTAATCAACAGACCGCGTTCGGCATCGATGATGAGGCCGGTGCCGTGGTAATTGCGCTCGGTCACCCCGGAGATCGAGTACGGCATGTCGAAAGTGATGTACGCCAGCGATGGGGCGATGGGCGCGGCGCGTTTGTCATCGATGCGCGGCAACTGCGTCGACGCCGGCGCCGGCCCGGCCACTTGTGGCACGTCCGGCAGATCGCTGCACTGCCAGTAACCGGCCTTATCGTCGCGCTGGCATTGGCGCGCCGGAAACCAGCGTCGGTCGATGCGTATCGAGCGCAGTTCGCTGCCGTTGGGATCATCGATGGTGGTGTAGCGAACCGACACCTGTGCGCCGTCGCCCAGCCCTCTGACCGCTTCCGCGAACTCGGCGAGGTTGTCCACCCTCTTCGAATTCAACTCGGTGATCACCGCGCCGCGCGGAACCGCCGCACGATCGAATATATAACCCGAAGAGGCGACGAACACGCCACGCACCGGCCGGTGAAACGCGCGCGCTTCCTGATAAGACAGCGTATGCACTACGGTGTCGCCGAATTCCAGATACGCCGCTGGCGTGATCGAGTCCAGATCGTCGACCCGCAGCTGGGCGGTGTAGAGCTTGCCGCCGCGCTGCAGCTGCAGCTCGACGTTTGCGCCCACGCTGTCGTCCAGCACGGCCTCGAGCGGTTCGAAGCGCGTCACCAGAGTACCGTTCACGCGCACCAGCACGTCCCCGGGGTTGAGCACGCCATCGCTGGCCGAGCCCGGTTGCACGTCGGACACCACCAGCATGCCAGTGCCGTCCGGTTGCGCCTTGCGCACCTCGGCCTCGGTGCCGCTCTGCAGCCCCAGTCGGCGCAGCTCATCGAACGGGCGATAGCGGAATTCGGTTTGAATGGTGCCGCGCGTGACGGGTTTGCCTTGCTGAATGAGCTGCAGGGCGCGGCGCACACGTTGCAGCGGCAGGTAGAAACTGGAGGCCGCACCGGTGGCGCCGCCGGCATTGAGCGCCACCACGTGGCCCTGAATGTCGATCACCGGCGATCCCGATGAGCCGCCCGAGGTGCCGGAGGCGGCCTGAATGTAAAACGTATTGAAGTCGTTATAGCGTCCGAGTCCGTACTCCGGCGCCTCGCGGTCCAGGCGCGCGATCGTGCCGGCCAGGATCGACAGCTGCTCCCCGGCGTTGTTGCCCACTACCCGGATTTCGCGGCCGATCTGAGCTTCCTGCGGAGCCAGTGGCAACGCTTTAGGAGTGATGAAGCGCAGCTTGCTCGGATCGTAGCGATAGAAACCGAAATCGTGCACCGGGTCGCGATACACCGGATACAACTGCACCTCCTCGCGATTGAGAAAGGTCGCTTCGGCAGTCACCGGTCCCGGAGTCACCACGTGACGATTGGTCAGGATCAATCCGCGTTCGGCGTCGACCACGAAACCGGTAGCCTGTGCGGAAATGTTGCGCTCGGTATCGAACGAGCGCGCCTGATCGATCTGGATCGCAACCACGCTGCCGGCAATCTGCTCCAGCGTCGCAGCCCAATCGGCCGCCGAGGCCTGCTCCACCGGTACCGGCACGGGCACCGCCTTGGAGGCTGCCGGCTGTCCCGTCCAAGCCGATGCCGACCAAGACAGCAGCGCCGCGAATGCTAACCATTTCATAAGTCGTATCCAAAGGCCGCGCGGAAGCGTTGCCTGAATTCGTCCGGGCTGCAGTGATGTTCCTGCGTGCCATGATGCGCAATCTTGATCGCCGCCAGCAGCGCCGCGATGCGTCCGGTCGTAGCCCAATCCAATCCACGCGCCAGACCAAACAGCAGCCCGGCGCGATAGGCGTCACCGCAGCCGGTGGGATCCACCACGCGCTCGGCACGCGCCACCGGGATCTCGAGCCGCTCGCCGGCAGCGAAAATCCATGAGCCATCGGCGCCGCGCGTGACGATCAGCGCCCGCACGCGCGCCGCGATCTGCTCCAGCGACCAGCCGGTGCGCTCGGCGAGCAGACTCGCCTCGTAGTCGTTGACTGCGACGCAGGCGGCCCGCTCGATGAAGGCGCGCAATTCCTCGCCGCCGAACATGGGCAGCCCCTGGCCCGGATCAAAGATGAACGGCACACCGGCGGAGGCGAACTGCTCGGCATGCGCGAGCATGCCCTCGCGCCCGTCGGGCGCCACGATGCCGAATTTCACGCCGCTGCTATCACTGACCCGGTTCAGGTGCGAATGGTTCATTGCCCCGGGATGAAAGGCGGTGATCTGATTGTTGTCCAGATCGGTGGTGATGAACGCCTGGGCGGTGAATTCGCCCGGCACGATGCGGATGTGCGTGCGCGCCAGCGACCAGCGCTGGAGCCACTCCGCATAGGGCCCGAAGTCATGCCCCGCGGTGGCCATGATGAGCCCGTCGCCGCCCAGCATCTTGAGGTTGTAGGCAATATTGCCGGCACAGCCGCCAAAGTTGCGGCGCATTCCCGGAGTCAGGAATGAAACGTTGAGTACGTGCAATCGATCGGGAAGGATGTGATCCCGAAATCTTCCCTCGAACGTCATGATGGTGTCGTAGGCCAGCGAACCGCAAATCAATGCTGTCATCTATAGTTGTCCTTGCAGATTATCGGCCGGTAAGCACCAGCAGCCACACCACGCCCAGCAGTACGAACGACAGCATCACGGCCGCCGAACCGACGTCCTTCGCCAGCCCGGCCAGTACATGTCGCTCCATGCCGATGCGATCCACGGTTGCCTCGATGGCGCTGTTGAGCAGCTCGACGATCAGGATCAGCAGCACTGGTCCGGCCAGCAGGGCGCGCTCGACGCCGCTGCGGCCCAGCCACAGCGCCAGCGGCAACGCCACGCAGGCAAACAGCAGCTCCTGACGAAATGCCGCCTCTTCGCGGAACGCGCCCGCAAAGCCTTTGCCGCTGGAACTGAACGCCCGCAGCATGCGGCTGAGGCCCTGCATCTTCTCTCGGCGCATCAGCCGCCGCTCTGGTTATGAATGAACGGCATTCGGGCCTCAGCCGTCCACGGGCAACGCGCCGTATTCGCTGGCCGACATCAGCACGGATCCGGCATCCGGGGAATCCGGCCGCAATCGCAGCAGCCAGCCGCCGACATATGGATCGCGATTGATCAACTCCGGCGTGTGGCGCAACTGGTCGTTGACCGCAACCACTGTCCCTGCCACGGGTGTAAACACGTCTGAGGCAACCTTCACCGACTCCAATACCGCACAAGTCTCCCCGACCCCCAAGGTGCGGCCGATCTCAGGCAGTTCGACGAACACCAGGTCGCCCAGCACGTGCTGTGCGTGATCGCTGATGCCGATCTCGGCAATGCCATCGGGCAGTGACCGCAGCCATTCATGGCTGCGCGTAAATCTCAGTTCCGATGGGGTTCTGCTGATCGTCACTACTGCTTCTGCTCCTCAGATCAGGGGAATCAATGCTTTGCCGTGGCGCACGAACGGCGTGCGCACCACCCGCGCGGTCAATTGCCGGCCACGCACGTCCACCTGCACCGAGGCAAAGCTGCCCGCCGGTACGCGCGCCAGCCCGATCGACAGCGCCAAGGTGGGCGAGAACGTACCGCTGGTCACGCTGCCCTCGCCGACATCGGGAATCAACACGCGCTGGTGGCTGCGCAGCACCGCACGCTCGTCGAGCACCAGTCCGATCAATCGGCGCTCGGCTCCGTGCGCGCGGATCGCCTCGAGCGCCTCGCGACCAACGAACTGGCGATCCGCGGGCTCAAAGGCCACGGTCCAGGCCAACCCGGATTCCAGCGGATTGGTGTCCTCATCCATGTCATTGCCATAAAGATTCATCCCGGCTTCCAGACGCAGGGTGTCGCGGGAACCCAGGCCACACGAGCGTACGCCGGCGGCATTCAGTCGCTGCCACACCGAGGTCGCCTCGGCGGTCGGCAACATGATCTCGAAGCCGTCCTCACCGGTGTAACCGGTGCGCGCCACCTGCCAGTCGCCGATCTGCGCGGCGAAAAATGGCTGCAGTTCCAGCACCGCCCAGGCCGCCTCGGCAGTCAGCAGGGCGGCACTGCGTTCGCGAGCCTGCGGGCCCTGGATCGCGAGCATCGCCAGATCGCTGCGCTCCAGCACCTCCACTCCCAGGGGTTGCGCCCGCGCCCTGATCCAGGCCAGGTCCTTGTCGCGCGTACCGGCATTGGACACCACGCGAAAAAAGTCATCGTCGAGGTAATAGACGATCAGGTCATCG
>DASXLF010000416.1:0-18910 GCA_036496405.1 Steroidobacteraceae bacterium
TTGGGTGCTTCGAGCACACGCATTCCTCGCTTTGCAGATGCCAATCGCGTGCTCGGCGATAGCACCGGTTGGCGCATTGTGGCGGTACCGGGATTGATTCCAGAACAGGTGTTCTTTGAGCACCTGGCGAACCGGCGCTTTCCGGTAACCGTGTGGATCCGTCGCCGCGATGAACTGGACTATCTGGTCGAGCCAGATGTATTCCATGATTTTTTTGGACATGTACCTTTATTGACCATTCCGATGTTCGCTCGCTTCATGCAGGCGTATGGCGAGGCGGGCCCCAAGGCGCTGGCAACGCCTGGCGCCCTGCGCATGCTGGCGCGCTTGTACTGGTACATGGTTGAGTTCGGGCTCATCCGCACCAGCGCGGGACTGCGCGTCTATGGCGCCGGGATACTTTCGTCCAAGGGCGAGACCGTGTACAGCCTCGAGAGCCAGCAGCCACACCGGTGGCGCTTCGAGTTGCTGCGGGTGATGCGCACCGACTACCGCATCGATGCGTTCCAGCAGAGCTATTTCGTGCTCGATAGCTTCGAGCAATTGTTCCAAGCCTGCTATTCCACGGACTTTGCGCCGCTATACGCACGCTTCGCGGCACAGCCGCCGCTCGCCGCCGACGCCTGCCTGACCAGCGATCTTCCGGCGTAGAAGCGGGGCAAAAAAATAGGCGCATCGTCTGGGAGTGGCCACGATGCGCCCAATATCGCAGTACGGACAGCTTGACGGCTCGACAGGGAGGGATAACCGTCAAAATCTATTGCCCGCTGCGGGCCAGTGACCAAGTATTCAGCAGTTCGCGTGCCATGCAAGCGCAGGTCGCGGTGGCGGCTGTCGTGCCACGACCTAAGATGCAGCGTCATCATGCAGTTGCGCAAAGTTGTAGGAGTAGCCCTACGCGAGTTAGGGGCGGCAAGGATGGCCGTAGATCGCGACGCTGACGGCTTCTGCAGTCGGGCGAGGGCGGGAATCGCCGTTAATAGTTTGTAAGGCTTTCCGCTTTTCCCGCCGCTGCCGGTATTAATTGCGTGTTCGATTCGGGCCGCAATTTCAAGCCATTGAGCAGCAGGTCGCAAACGAAATCGCGATAGCGCACGCTGAGACTGCGTTGATCAACGTTCTTGCCGGCAGCAATGCGCAGTATGGACGTAGCCTTGACGAAGAACTCACACATGCCGATCACCGCCAGGAATAGAAAGGTGCTGTCCGAGCGGCGGAACACACGGGCATCGAACCCGGAATCCAGCATCGCGCTGTAGGCATCGAGTGAGCGGGTGGTCAGCTCGTGCAGGTATCGCACCACCGCCGGGGACTTCATGTGCACGAACTCATCGATCAACAGGCGATGAAAGAATGGATACGCAATCTCGAATTGCAGCAGCGCCGCGATACGTGCCCGCAATTTGCCCTCCGGCTCGTTCCCCGCTTGCGCCAGCTCGCGGTCACGGATGCGGCAGAATTCGGCGGTCAGTCTTTCCACCGCCGCCAGCAGCAGCGTCGAACGGTCACGGAAATAGTAGCGGATCAGCGAAGGATCAACGCCCATGCGCCGAGCCACCTCCGCCCGGGTGATGCGGTTCGGTGGCAGCTGCGAGAGCAGCTGACAGGTGTGCTCGATCAATGCCTCGCGTCCGACCGTGTGCGGTCCGGCCGCCGGGCGGCCGATGCCGCGACGGCCGCGGGGGCTTTGCTTGGTTGGTTTGCGCACGCGCGCTTTGCGGGTATTGGCAGAGGGCATGGATAAGTCGCCGCTAACTTCGCATCAGCTGCTCTTGCGTCGGAACACAAACGTCAGCAGAAACAGCACGGTGCGGAAATTGAGCAGCTTGAATGCAGCGCGCGCTTCTTCTGGTCGCAACTTCGCCGTCAGAGGCATGGCACCGAAGATCTTGCCGCGAATGACGAGCTGATCGCCTTCGCGCTCGAGCGCAGTGATGTTCATCATTTCCCGGTTGTCCGCACCATAAATCTTCATGAACGGCTACCTGTGAGTGCTGTCGCCGATGGAAATGGTTGCACCGGTATTGAAGCGAAGCAATCGGGGCGCGTGCGGGGAGAAGCCGTCCATGGCCAGTTCTCCCTCCCTAGTTTTATTTGGCCGGCGACCTTTTCTGCTTATAAACGCGACTTTGACGGGATCTATGGCCTATTGCAAGCGAAGCGGGCCGTCGCGCAACGGCCAGCAATTGATAATTAGTCTCACTCTATCCTGAACCCTGCAGCATGTAGCCCACGCTCGGTATGGTGCTCAGCCACCGCGGCTGTTCGGGATCATCGCCGATCTTCTGTCGCAGCCGGTGCACCAGCTGCTTGAGCAGTTGTCGGTCGCCGCCGCCGCGATGACCCCATACATGGACCAGAAGCCGGTCGGTGTGAACAACCTGTCCGGCATTGGCCAGTAGCAATTGCAGCAGCCGCGATTCCAGCGGCGTGATCTTGATCGCGCGCTCGCCGATGTGCAGCATCAGCAGGTCGGCATCCAGCGCCAGATCACCCACGCGCGTCTGGGTACCGCCTTCCTGCCCGGAACGCCGCAGCAGCGCCTTCACGCGCGCCACCAATGTGCGCGGACTGAACGGCTTGGTGAGATAGTCGTCGGCACCCAGTTCCAGTGCGCGCACCAGATCCGCTTCCTCACCACGCGCGGTGAGCATCATGATGGGCAGCCGGCTCTCCTTGCGCATGAGGCCGCACAGGTCGAAGCCCGAGCCGCCGGGAAGATTAATGTCCACTATGGCCAGATCGGGCCGCTCGCCGCGAAAGGTTGCCACGGCGGTACCGAAGCTGTTGGCGCTGACGATGGGGAAACCCGCCTGGCGCAGCGCGAATCCTACTACCGCGAGCATGTCGGCATCGTCATCGATCACCAGTAGTTTCAAGTCTCAGCTCTCCGTTTCCTGCGGCAGCACGACGGTGAAGCGCGTGCGCTGCGCATCGGTGCGTCGCACGCGTATGGAGCCGCCATGGCGCTCGACGATCGATTTTACGATCCATAGTCCCAGTCCCAGACCCGGGGCATCCGGCTCGGCCTCGCTGCCGCGCTGGAAGCGCTCGAAAATCGCTCCCGAGCTGCCGTCAGCGACTCCCTGACCTTCGTCCTCGACCCAGACCTCGATTTGCGTGCCGAGACGCTGTCCGCCAACGCGGATGGTGCTGTTCTCAGGCGAAAACTTGCCGGCGTTCGCCAGCAGGTTGACGAACACTTGACACAGGCGCTGGGCGTCGCCGCGCACCAGCACGGAAATGCCTTGGCTGTCGACCTCCACCCGCAGCTGCCGCTGCAGCAGCAGCGGCGCTATCAGGTCGTGCGCATCGGTCACTACCTCGGCTAGGTCCACCGGCTGCTGGCGAATTGATAGCTGGCCGGCCTCGATGCGAACGCTCTCCAGCAGGTTGTCGATCAGCCGCATCAGGCGCAGCACACCGCGTTCAAGGTTCGCGATCAGTTCGCGCTGCGACTCGGGCTGCATGTTTCCCAATCCGTCACGCAACAGCTCGATTGAAGCGAGCTGCGCCGCCAGCGGCGTGCGAAATTCATGCGAGATGTTGCCCAGCACGCTGTCGCGGGCGCGACGAGCGGCCTCGAGATCGGTCTCATCGCGCAGGATCTGCACCTGAATGCCGTGAATCGGCGGCGCGCTCTGAATGATGGTCGAACGCGTGCTGCCATCGCGCATGCACAGCGTCTCGTGCGCGCTACTCTGCGGCGTATCGCGCGCCGCGATGATGGGACAGTGCCGCACGCATGGCCGCTCGCCGTCAATCAACTGCGGGCGCAGCACGTCGCCGCAGAAGTGACCGATGATTTCACTGGCCGGCCGGCCGAGCAGCTTCGCCACTTGCTCGTTGGCGTAGCCGATGCGCCGCTCCTGATCGACGGCGTACACACCCTCGACCACGCCACTGAGCACCGCCTGCGCTTCGGCTTCACGCCGCCGCAAAGCGTCAGTCAGATCGACCAGGTTCCCGCGCATAGCGTCCATCGAACGCGCCAGCGCGCCCACTTCCAGGGGCGCCACCGAAGGTATGGCGGCCGAGAAATCGCCGCGACCGATACGTTCCGCGACATCGCGCAGCGCCACCACGGGCTTTGCCAGCCAGCGGCCATACAGCACGCCGATCAGACCGGCGATGGCGGCGACGATCAGTGCCGTGGTGGCCAGAATCCAGTCGAAGCTATGGGTCGCGGCGAGCGATGCGGCGCCGCTGAGCTGCGCGTCAAGCAGACCGACGACCTCGCCGGTCTGCGCCGCGATCACCAGACTGGCGTCATAGACGCTGCCGTGTGCCAGCACACCAGCGGCCGCGCCGCCGGGATTGGCCAAGGCCTGGGTATGCAGCGGCGTCAGTTCGTCGTCGGGTGGCGCATGATAGGTGGAGAAATTCACCACCTTGAGCTGCGCCCCTACCTGAGCGCCCATTCGAGCCAGCATGGCCGGGGAGGTCAGGCGCAGCGTCACAGCGCGCACGCTGCTGCCCGGCAGCGACACCGCTGCTCCCCAGATCAGCGCGCCACCGCTTTTAGGGGCGAGCACGAAACGCTCGCCCTGTTCCTGTATGGCGGTGTTGATCTCGGACCAATCGACCCCCGGACCGGCCTGAGCCAGCGCGGCACCGTCGCGCACCAGTGCCGCCACATCGGTGCCGGTGGTCTCGCAAAAGCGCTGCAGAAATGGTTCCAGCCCGCTGCTGCTATCCGCCAGAAGCCGCTGCAGTGTGGGCCGTTCCGCCAGAGCGCGAGCGTCGCTAAGGGCATCCTCGCCCGCGCGGCGCAGCAACTCACGACCCGAGGCGACCGCGAGCTGCGCGCGCACCAGGCCTTGTTGATGAACCAGGCGGTTGAGCAGCACGCCGCAGGCGATGGCAATCGCCGCCACCGCCAGCAGCACTATAAATACGCTGCCGCCGCCAAGCCACGACGCCAGCCCGACCTGCGAGCGCGCCTCGGCATGTTGCAATCTCAAGGGTTCGAGGGTATTCAAAGCGCTGCCAGCGTAATCTTCGCGCTCGCCGCTGGCCAGCGCCTCGAATTCAGGCGTAACGTGCCTGCCCCGCGCGCAGCTCCGGATGGCGGATGTCCAGCAGCGCCTTGGCGATCAGCGTCACCAGCGCCAGCATCGCCAGGATCGATGCCGAGGCGAACGCACCGGCGTAGTTGTACTCGCTGTGCAGAATCTCGATGTGCAATGGCAGTGTGTTGGTGAGCCCGCGGATATGACCGGACACCACCGATACGGCGCCAAACTCGCCCATTGCGCGCGCGTTACACAACAGCACGCCGTACAGCAGCCCCCAACGGATATTGGGCAGCGTCACCAGCCGGAAAGTCTGCCAGCCGCTGGCGCCCAGGGATAACGCGGTCTCCTCTTCATCGTTTCCCTGCGTCTGCATCAGCGGAATCAGTTCGCGCGCAACGAATGGCAAGGTAACGAAGGTGGTCGCCAGTACGATGCCGGGCACGGCAAAAATAATATGGATGTTGCGCTCCATGAGCCACGGCCCAAACCAACCCTGGGCGCCAAACATCAGCACGTAGATCAGGCCGGAGATCACTGGCGAGACCGCGAACGGCAGATCAATCAGCGTGATGAGTGCGTTTTTACCCCGAAACTCGAACTTGGCAATGGCCCAGGCCGCGCACACACCGAACACCAGGTTCAGCGGCACCACGATCGCAGCGGTCAGCAGCGTCAATTTCATGGCCGCCAGAGCATACGGATCCAGCAGCGACTGCAGATAGTAGGCGATGCCTTTGCTGAAGGCCTCGACGAATACCACTGCCAGCGGCATTGCCACCAGCACCAGCAGATAGAGCAGAGCCACTCCAAGCAAGCTGTAGCGCCCGAGCTCCTCTGGGATCTGCGACTGTCCGATCATCGGCTGCGCCGGCGGCGCTGCGCCCAGAGCTGCAGGCCATTGATGCCGAGCATGAGCGCGAATGATGCCACGAGCATGACCACGGCGATCGCAGTCGCCTGCGAATACTGATACTGCTCCAGCTTGGTCATGATCATCAGCGGCGCGATCTCCGACACCTTGGGAATGTTGCCGGCGATGAAGATCACCGATCCGTATTCACCGACGGCACGTGAAAACCCGAGTGCCGCTCCGGTCAGCAGCGTGGGCCAGATCGATGGCAGTACCACCCACAGAAAGCTTGGCAGCTTCGAGGCGCCGAGGGTTTCTGCAGCACGCTCGACCTCGCGGTCCAGATCGCCGAGTACCGGCTGCAGCGTGCGCACCACGAACGGCAGGCTCACGAAAGCCAGCGCAACCACTATTCCCAGGCGCGTGTAAGCGACCTTGATGCCCAACGGTGCGAGCAGTTGGCCAATCCAGCCGTTGGGCGCGTATAGCGCCGTCAAGGCGATGCCGGCGACGGCGGTGGGCAGAGCAAACGGCAAATCGATGATGGCATCGAACAGCCGTCGTCCCGGAAAGCTCTGCCGGGTCAGCGCCCAGGCGATGATGAACCCAAACACGGCGTTGATCAGTGCCGCCAGCAATGCCGCACCAAAGCTTAGTTCCAGCGATGCCAGCACCCGTGGCGCGGTAACGACGTGCCAGAATTTCACTGGCCCGAGTTCCGCCGAGCGCCAGAATGCCGCGGACAGCGGTATCAGCACGATCAGGCAGACGTACAACACGGTGCAGCCAATTGTCAGTCCGAATCCGGGCAGCACGCGAAATTCGCGCGCCGCCCGTCGCCGAATTACTCCCGCAGGCGCGGGCAGGGCCATGACAGTGTCGTTCATGGAGCGCTACTGGCCGTAGACCTGATCAAAGGTGCCGCCATCATCGAAGTGCACGAGCTGCGCCTTTTCCCAACCGCCGAAGGTGTCATCGATGGTGACCAGCTTGAGTGCGGGGAACTGCCCGGCGTAACGCGCCGCGACCTCCGTATCGCGCGGACGATAAAAATTCTGGGCGATGATTTCCTGGCCCTCTTTGGAATAGAGGGACTTCAAGTAGGCTTCCGCGATCGCGCGCGTGCCGCGCCGGTCCACCACTTTGTCGACCACGGTGACTGGCGGTTCGGCCAGGATGCTCAGCGACGGCACGATGATGTCGAGCTTGTCGGCCGCCAGCTGCTTCTTGGCCAGCAGGGCCTCGTTCTCCCAGGCCAGCAGTACATCGCCAATGCCGCGGTCGACGAAGGTGATGGTCGCGCCGCGCGCGCCGGAATCCAGAACCGGCACGCCCTGATAGAGCTTTTGCACGAACGCCTTCGCCGAGCTGTCGCTGCCACCGGGCTGCCGCAGCGCCCAAGCCCAGGCGGCGAGGTAGTTCCAGCGTGCGCCGCCCGAGCTCTTGGGATTGGGCGTAATCACCGCCACACCGGGGCGAATCAGATCACTCCAATCGCGAATATTTTTTGGATTGCCCCGGCGCACCAGGAACACAATCGCCGAGGTGTACGGGGCGCTGTTGTACGGCAGGCGTGTCGCCCAGTTCGCGGGGATCATCTTGCCCTGTTTATAGAGCGCATCGACATCGTAGCCGAGGGCCAGGGTCGCGACGTCGGCCTGCAGGCCGTCAATGATGGCGCGCGCCTGTTTGCCGGAGCCGCCGTGGCTTTGCCGGATTTCGAGCTGCTGACCCGATTGCACCAGCCAGTGTGCCGTGAACGCCTTATTCACAGCTTCATACAATTCGCGCGTAGGGTCGTAGGAGACGTTCAGCAAAGTCACCGGTGCGGTGGATGCGCCTGCGGCTCTCAGGCCCAGCACGCTGCTGGCTGCGGCCATCAGCGTCATGGCCGAGCGGCGCGATAGCACGCCGGTCACGGATGCGACCCGAGCCACGCCTCCTGCGGCGTGTGTTCGAACAGTGAGTCGACGCCGCTGGCACGGCTCAGGGTGCTGACCGGCAGGCCGCTGCAGGAGATCAGCAGCGAGCACTGTGCATTGGCGGCAAACAGCGGTGCAAATTCCTGGTGCAGCAAGTGCTCGAGTTCCTGCCGCGAGCCATCGAGTCCCAGTACCACGAGCACCGGCTCCGGAGCGGCCGCGAGATGCGATACCCAGCTGTTGAGATCCCCGATCTGTACATCGGTTCGAATGTCCAGCCCGTGGCTTTCCTGCAGTTCCGCGCGCGCATCGAGCAGGCGCCGGAAGGAACTTGTGACCTCGGAGCGCGGCGCCGCCGGGCTCTGCACACTCACGAACGTCGCCTCGGCATGCAGGTGACGCATGATGCTGGCTACCAGCCCCAGCGTGGCCGAACGAGAGGCATCGCTGGTGCAATAAATCAACATCCGGCGCGGCAGTGACGAGCGTGGCGAAATGCACAGCAGCCGGCGCCGGCCTTGGGACACCGCGGCCCCGATCTGGTCGATGGAATCGGGCGCAAGGCCGATCACCGCCACGCCGGTCTGCGCCGCATCGCGCTCGGCGCTGTCGGCAGCCCCCAATACCGGGGCCTGCATGCTCTGCACCAGCTGGCGCAGCAACGGCGCTTCACGCAGATTCGCCGCCACCGCTGCATCAGTGCCCAAAATGCGGAAGCTGGCGATGGGAGTCGGCAGCACGTGAAAGCGGCGTATGCCCAGCAGCACGCGCTTGCCCGGCGCCAATGGCAGCTGCGCCTGTTCAGCGTTGGTGCGGGTGACATCGACGATCAGCGGCACATCATCCGGGTGCTCGCCAGCGATCGCCGAGACGACCGAGCTCTCGCGTGTGAGCTGCACACGCAGCCGCTCCAGGATGCCGCCGAATTCCGCCGACAGCACATGGCCTTCGGCCAGCGGGTTAGTACGCAGACGCTCCTCGTCCTCGGCGATCTCGATATCCTCGGGGCGCACCACCGTGACCACCTCATTGCCCGTGCCGTTGGACTTCAGGCTCTCGCCGGTGGCCAGAAAGCGCTCGCTCAAGCGCAGTCCATCGCCGCCGCGCTCGCCCAGGAACAGGTTCGCGGCTCCGAGAAAAGTCGCCACGAAGCGCGTGGCCGGGCGGCGATACAGTGTTTCCGCGCGCCCGGTTTCGAGCAGACGGCCGTTGCGCATGACGCCGATGCGATCGGCCAGGGCGAAGGCCTCTTCCTGATCGTGTGTAACCAGGATCGTGGTCATGCCAAGCCGGCGCTGCACCTGCCGAATGGTTTCGCGCAGTTCCACCCGGATCTTTGCATCCAGCGCGCCGAAGGGTTCATCGAGCAACAGCACCTGCGGCTCGTGCGCGAGCGCGCGCGCTACTGCCACCCGCTGCTGTTGGCCGCCCGACAACTGGCCGGGTAACCGATCGGCGAAGCCCTCCAGGGCCACCAACTGCAATAGTTCATCGCGCCGCTTTCCGCGCTGGCGACGTTTGATGCCGCGTACCCGCAGTGCAAACTCGACGTTCTCTCCCACCGTCATATGACGGAACAGGGCATAGTGCTGAAATACCAGGCCGACGCCCCGCTCGCGTGCACGCAGGTGCGTCACATCGCGGCCGTGAAATGAGATGCGCCCATGGTCCACGTCGGTCAGGCCGGCGGCTATGCGCAGCAGGGTGCTCTTACCACTGCCGCTGGGGCCGAGCAGCACGAAGAACTCCCCGGCTTCAATCTGCAACGAGGCGTCGTTCACGACTGGTGTGCCGTTGTAGCGCTTGGTGATCTGCTCAAAATTGATCGACATGCACACTCCTGCGAGGCTGGGATCGTAAGAGCTCAGGCGTCATCGCGTCAGTATCAAGCTGGTGACAAAACGGTTATGTCTCACGATCTGCGGCATGATGCTTTGCCTTGTCCGGTCGCATCCGCTAGGCTGCGTTTTGCTTTCATTTCAAGGCTTTACTCATGAAAGTCACGATTTTTGGCTCTGGTTATGTGGGACTGGTATCCGGGGCGTGTCTGGCTGATGCGGGCAACCACGTTCTGTGCGTCGACATCGATCCGGCGCGCATCGAGCGTCTCAATGGCGGGGAAGTGCCGATTCATGAACCGGGACTGGATGAGCTGATCCGCCGCAATCGCGATGCCGGCCGGCTTGAATTCACCACCGATGCCGATCGAGCCGTGGAACATGGCCTGTTCCAGCTGATTGCGGTCGGCACGCCTCCGGGCGAGGACGGCTCGGCCGATCTCAGCCATGTACTGGCGGTGGCGCGCTCCATCGGTGAGCGTTTGGCCCGCTATGCCATCGTGGTCACGAAATCCACCGTGCCCGTGGGCACCGCCGATAAAGTGCGCCAGGAAGTGCAATCGGCCATGGCCGCACGCCACGCCGCCGTGGAGTTCGACGTGGTATCGAATCCGGAATTCCTCAAGGAAGGCGCCGCGATCGAGGATTTCATGCGTCCCGATCGGGTCGTGGTCGGTACCGACAATCCGCGCACCACGGAACTGATTCGCGCCCTGTATGAGCCGTTCACGCGCCACCATGACCGGCTGGTGGTCATGGACATTCGTTCATCCGAGCTGACCAAGTACGCCGCCAATGCCATGCTGGCCACTAAGATCAGCTTCATGAATGAATTGGCCGCCGTGGCCGAGCGAGTGGGCGCCGACATCGAGAAGGTGCGAATCGGCATAGGATCGGACCCGCGTATCGGCTACAGCTTCATTTATCCGGGCATTGGCTATGGCGGCTCATGTTTCCCCAAGGACGTCAAGGCGCTGATCCGCTCGGCACAGCATGTGGGTCATTCGGCCGAGCTGCTGCATGCGGTCGAGAACGTGAACGAGCGCCAGAAGATGGTGCTGGTGAACAAGGTGCGGGCCCATTTCAAGGACCAGCTGGCGGGCAAGACATTTGCGCTCTGGGGTCTGGCATTCAAGCCCAACACCGATGATATGCGCGAGGCGCCCAGTCGCGTGATCATCGATGCGTTGCTCACGTCCGGAGCCAAGGTTCGCGCCTACGACCCCGTGGCCAGCACCGAGACTCGGCGCCTGTACGCCAGTCATCCCAAACTCGAGCAACTGTCGTTCTGCAAGGACGCCTATGAGGCGGCACAGGGCGCGGATGCGCTGCTGATCGCGACCGAATGGAAGGAATTTCGCAGCCCCGACTACGATCGACTCAAGACCTTGCTCAAGCAGCCGCTGATATTCGACGGCCGGAATCTGTACGACCCCTCGCTCATGGCGCGCATGGGGCTGCAGTACTACGCGATAGGCCGCGCACTGCAGCCAAATTCCCCGGTTCGTGTCGAGCGCCGCAAGCTGGAGAACTCATAGCCCATGCTGGTGCCGGTCATTCTGTCGGGCGGGGCCGGCACGCGCCTGTGGCCGCTGTCGCGCGAGCTGTATCCCAAGCAATTGCTGCCGCTGCTCGGCCGCCACACCATGCTGCAGGAAACCGTACGCCGACTCACCGGACTGGATGCCGCGCCGCCGACAGTGGTCTGCAATGAAGCGCATCGATTTCTCGTGGCCGAGCAATTGCGTGAGATCGGCTGCACCCCGCGCGCGATCGTGCTTGAGCCCAAGGGTCGCAACACCGCGCCGGCGATCGCACTCGCGGCCCACGCTGCGCTGGCCGCCGACGAGGGCGACTCGCTGCTGCTGGTGTTGCCGGCCGACCACGTGATCGGCGATGTTGCCGCGTTTCACAAGGCGATCGAGGTCGCGAGCGCATCCACCCGCAAGGGCGCGCTGGCGACCTTCGGCGTGGTGCCGAATGCGCCGGAAACCGGCTACGGGTATATCAGGCGCGGCCGCCCGGAGGGCGAGGCGTATCGCATTGCCGAGTTTGTGGAAAAGCCGGATCTGCAGCGCGCGCAATCCTATCTGGAGTCGGGCGAATACTACTGGAACAGCGGCATGTTTCTGTTCCGCGCGCGCCGCTATCTGGAGGAACTGGAGAAGTTCGCGCCCGATATAGCGTCGGTGTGCCGCACCAGTTTCGCGGGTGCGACGCGCGATCTGGATTTCACGCGCATTGATGCCAGCGCCTTCGAATCCTGCCGCAGCGAATCGATCGACTATGCGGTCATGGAAAAGACCGCCGATGCGGTGGTGATTCCGCTGGATGCCGGCTGGAGCGACGTCGGCTCTTGGACGTCGCTGCATCAAGCCAGCGACCAGGACGAGCGCGGCAACACCCTGCGCGGCGATGTGATTGTCGAGGACACGCAGGATTGCTACATTTATTCGGAAAGCCGCCTGGTGGCCGCGGTGGGTCTGCTCGATCATGTGGTGGTGGAAACCAAGGACGCCGTGCTGGTAGCGCCGAGATCCCGGGTGCACGAAGTCAACAAGCTGGTGGCGCGCCTGAAACGCGACGGCCGCTATGAACACGCACTGCATCGCGAAGTATTCCGGCCCTGGGGCAGTTACGACAGCCTCGACAATGGCCAGCGCTTTCAGGTCAAGAGGTTGGTGGTCAAGCCCGGCGGTGTATTGTCGCTACAGATGCACCATCATCGCGCCGAACATTGGGTGGTGGTGTCGGGGACGGCCCGCATCACGCGCGGGGAGGAGACGTTCCTGCTCGAGGAGAATCAGTCGACCTACATTCCCATTGGCGTGCGACATCGCATCGAAAACCCGGGCCGGATTGCGCTGCATATCATCGAGGTGCAGTCGGGAGGCTACCTCGGCGAGGATGATATCGTGCGCCTGGAGGATAGTTATGGGCGCCAGGGAACAAAGAACTAGAGGTGGCAGAGGACCGCATGCCCAAGCTGACGTGCTTCAAGGCCTACGATGTGCGCGGCCGTATTCCGGACGAACTCAATGACGCGCTGGCCTACCAGATCGGCCAGGCGTATGCGGCTTTCGTCAAGCCCAAGAGGGTGGCGGTCGGTCGCGATATCCGCGAATCCAGCGTCGCGCTGCAGGCAGCGCTGGTCGCCGGGCTGACCGATTCGGGCGTCGACGTCGCGGATATCGGCCTGTGCGGCACCGAAGGCGTTTATTTTGCCACCTTCGCGCACAAGCTCGACGGCGGAATCATGGTGACGGCCAGCCATAATCCGCCGGACTACAACGGCATGAAATTCGTGCGTGAACAGAGCCGGCCGATCAGTGCCGATACCGGACTGCAGGTCATGCAGCGTCTGATCGAGGACGGACAGCTGCCCACCAAGGTCAGCCACCCCGGCCAGGTGCGTGCGCTCGATACCAGCCGCGGGTATATCAAGCATCTACTCGGTTACATCGAGGTCGCCAAGCTCAAGCCACTGAAGGCAGTGGTCAATGCCGGCAATGGTGGCGCCGGGCTGATCGTCGATGCACTGCAACCGCATCTGCCGATCGAATTCGTCAAAATCAATCACCAAGCCGACGGCTCGTTTCCCAATGGCGTGCCCAATCCCATGCTGGAACAGAACCGGGCCGGTACCACCGAGGCTATCCTCAGTAGCGGCGCGGACCTTGGCATGGCTTGGGATGGGGACTATGACCGATGTTTCTTCTTCGATGAGCAAGGCGGTTTCATCGAAGGCTACTACCTGGTGGGCCTGCTCGCGGAAGCGTTTCTGCGGCGTCATCGCGGCGCGCGCATCGTCCACGATCCGCGCCTGACCTGGAATACGATCGACATCGTTCAGCATTGCGGTGGCATGCCGGTGTTGTGCAAATCCGGCCACGCGTTCATCAAACAGAAGATGCGCGAAGTGGATGCGGTGTATGGCGGGGAGATGAGCGCGCACCACTACTTCCGTGATTTTGCCTACTGCGATAGCGGTATGATCCCATGGTTGCTGGTGCTGGCGATCATGAGTGAGTTCGGCAAGCCGCTGTCGGCCCTGGTAGGTGAGCGCCAGAGACTGTACCCGGCGAGCGGTGAAATTAATCGTGAGCTCGGATCGGACGCGGGCGGCACCAAGACAGTCCTGGCGCGCGTGCAACAGCATTATCAGGCGCGTGCCAGAACCATTGATTTCACCGACGGACTATCCATGGAATTCGATCATTGGCGATTCAATCTGCGCGGCTCGAATACCGAACCGCTGGTGCGCCTGAACGTCGAGTCTCGGGGCGACACGGCACTGATGCAGGAGAAGACCGCCGAATTGCTGCGGCTGCTCGATGACCGCTGAGATTCCCGGCGCCGTGCAGGCACTGCTGTCTCGCCGCTCGGTGAATGCGTTGCAGCTGTGCGAGCCGGGACCGTCGCCGCAGCAGCTGGAAATGGCCATCGATGCGGCGCTGAGCGGTCCTGATCACGGCGCATTGAAGCCGCTGCGCTTCGTGCTAATTCGCGGTGCCGCCAGGGCACAGCTGGCACAGCTGTTTGTGCGCCGCATGCCTGAGCGCGATCCCGCCATTCCGCCGGGCAAGATCGACAAGGCGCGCCGGATGCCACTGGCTGCCCCCCTGATCATAGCCGTGGGCGCGAAGCTGCTCTCGCAGCACAAGGTGCCGGAGATCGAGCAATTGTTGGCCGCTGGCGCTGGGGTCATGAACCTGCTCAACGCGTTTCATGCCCAGGGCTACGGCGCCATCTGGCTCACCGGTGGCAACGCCTACGATCCGCAGATAGCGCAGGCGTTGCAGTTCGCCGCCGATGAGCGTTGCCTGGGATTCATCTACGTGGGATCGATTGCGCCTGGAGGCGGCGGTCGGCCGCGGCAGTTGGAGCGCAGCGGCGTGGTGCGGGACTGGAGTGGCTAAGGCCAATGCCCTTCACGGTGTCGCACATCGCTGCGGTATTGCCCGGACATCGCATGTTGTCGCGCGCCCGGGTATTTTCCGCTGCCGTGATCGGCAGCATGGTGCCTGACTTCGGCTTGCTGCTGCCGGTATTTGCGCCGCGGTTCGAGACCCATAGCCTGCTGGGTCTGTTCACCTTCTGCCTGCCGGTGGGACTCATCGCTTACTGGCTGACGCTGGTATTAATCAAGCCCGCCATGCTGGAAATTGTGCCCGACGGCGCCTATGCGAGGGTGCGCGAGATGGATGCCGCGGCTCCCGGGACCAGTCCGGGCAGCTGGTTTTACGCCGCCATGGCGATCCTGCTCGGGGCCATCACTCATCTGGTCTGGGATGCATTCACGCACGAACATTCGGGCGGTGTGCGCATGTTCCCGGTGCTCAAGGACTATGGGCCCGAAGTGGTCGGCCACACTTTGCGGCTTTACGCATGGCTGCAATATGGCAGCAGCATCATCGGCCTGATTATCGTCATTGCTGCCTTGGTGCTGTGGCTGAACCACGTGCCGCAGCCGCCACGGCATCCGCCACGGCGAATAGCGCGTGCCGAACGCTGGTTGTGGGGCAGCCTATACCTGGGCCTGCCGTTGTTGGCGATCGCCGTGACTTTCTGGCACACGAGTGCCCAGGGACAACTCATTCTGGCCATCGGCATATGGCTGGATCAAGTCGCCATTGCCGGCATGCGCGCCAGCGTGCTGTCGTTGCTGATCGTGAGCCTGTTGCTGCGCGCGCGCCTGGCGCTGGTCAATCCCGCCGGCTCGCCATGAATCGCGGCGCCGCGAAACCCTCCATCGAGCGGCTCAACACCAAGGCGGCCGGCATCATCGGGCTTGCAGTGATGTGCAGCCGCGTACTCGGGCTGATCCGTGAAATGGTGTGTGCCGCGCTTTTTGGCGGCGGCGGCGCCATGGATGCGTTCACCGCGGCGTTTCGCATTCCCAATCTGCTGCGCGATCTGTTTGCCGAGGGCGCGCTGTCGACGGCATTCGTGACCACCTTCAGTAAGACCGTTGTACGCGGCGGCGACCGGGCCGCCTGGCGGCTGGCCGACAAGGTCGCCACCATGACCGTGCTGGTGCTCGGTGCCGTATGCGTGGCTGGGATGCTGTGCTCAACCCAGCTCGTGGCGCTGCTTGCGCCGGGCTTCGGGCCGGAGAAGGCAGCATTGACGGCACAGCTCACGCGCATCATGTTTCCCTTCATCCTACTGGTTTCCATGGCCGCGCTGGTCATGGGCATGCTCAATGCCAAGAACGTGTTCGGCATGCCGGCGATGGCGTCGAGCTTCTTCAACATCGGTTCGATCGTCGGCGGCGTGGTGCTTGGATACTGGATCGATCCGCATTTCGGGCCGCGTGCGCTGATCGGCTTGGCCGTGGGTACATTGATCGGTGGTGCCTTGCAATTGGGGGTGCAACTGCCGTCGCTGGGGCGACTGGGATATCGATTTCGACCCGACTTCCAGTGGCGCGATGCCGGCGTGAGCGCCATCCTTGCCCTCATGGGGCCGTCGGTGATCGCGGCCAGCACCACTCAAGTGAATGTGCTGGTGAACTCCATGTTTGCGTCGACGCTGGGCGACGGACGGATATTCTGGCTCTCCATCGCATTCCGGCTGATGCAGTTGCCGCTGGGCATATTCGGCGTCGCCCTCGGGACGGTGACACTGCCGTTACTGTCGCGCCTGGTGGTGGCAGGGCAGATGGACGCGTTTCGCTCGGAACTCTCGCGCGGCATGCGGCTGGCGTTCCTGCTCACCATCCCGTCGACCGTAGGGCTTGTGATGCTGGCCGATCCGATCATCTCGGTGTTGTATCAGCACGGCAAATTCAGTGCCTATGAGGCCTCGGAAGCCGCCGGCGCATTGCGCTTCTACGCCATAGGACTGGCGGGCTATGCCGCGCTGAAGGTGCTGGTGAGTGCGTTTTATGCCCTGGACCGGCGCAAGACGCCGATGCTCGTAAGCTTCATGGCCGTGGCGCTGAACCTGCTGTTCAACTGGATCTTCACATTCCGGCTCGGCTGGGGTCACCGCGGCCTGGCCTTCTCGACCGGCTGTGTGGCGAGCTGCAATTTTCTGGTGCTGTACGGGCTCATGCACCGGCAGTTGCAGGGCCTGGAGTCGCGCCAAATGCTGACTCTGCTGGCCAAGGTGGTGCTGGCGTCGGTACCGCTGGTGGCCGTATGCGCGGCGGCTTCGCACTGGCTGCTGGCCGACTGGGCCACACAGGGCACCCCGGGCAAGGCAACCGCGCTGCTGACCACCGTGCTCGCGGGCGCCGCGGTCTTCATCGGCGCCGGCGCGATGCTGCGCATCGCCGAACTCGACGAGCTGTTCGTTGCGCTCAAACGTCGGTTGCGGCGTGTGAGCGGTTAGCTCTCAGGGCTTGGCGCCGCAGACCGCTTCACCCTTATCGAAGACGATGCGCCAGGTATTGGCCGATTCCAGCCGCCAGATCGAATTGAAGCGGCCGACCTCCTTGCCCTGGATGTATACCGGTCCGGTGCTCAGCGCGAGTTTGCCGGACGGCAATACCTGAACATTGTCCGGCAGCCATGAAAAAGGCGCCGCCGCGCCGTTGAAGAACGGCCTCCAGGCTGCCGCGATGGCGCCTGAACCGTGCTCGACCGAAGTCCCGCTGAAAAAGATGGCTTCGCTCGACAAAAAGCCGGTGAATGCCTTGAAGTCGCGGTCGGCCATGGTCTTGGCAAAGGCGCGCTCGCTGGCAATGACCTCATCCCTGGCAGTGGTTTCTTTCTTGCCGGGCGCGTGCGCGCTATGGCGGTCGCCGAGGCTTGAGCAGCCGGCGATCGCTGCCATGACAAGGACAGGCCACGGACGGCGGTAGCGGTGCGTCATGGGTGCATACCTGGTTGGTTTCTGGTTAGCCTATGGTCTGCGGTCCGCAACGAGTTGTCGACAGGGGGAGTGATGGCCATATTCAGCGACAAAGTGACCACCGCGTTCGAGCTGCCCGGTCATCGCGTGATGGAGAACTGCGGCGTCGTGCGCGGCATCGTCGTGCGCTCGCGCAGTATCGTCGGCTCGATCGGCGCGGGTTTGCAAACCCTGTTTGGAGGCAACATCAGCCTGTATACGCAGCTGTGCGAACGTGCGCGCGATGATGCCTATGAACTGATGTTGACGCACGCCAGGGAGGTCGGCGGCAATGCTGTCATCGGCGTGCGCTACGACGCCACCGAGCTGGGCGCCGGAATCACCGAGGTACTTGCCTATGGCACGGCGGTACGTGTCGAGGAGTTGAGCTAGACGTCAAGCTGTAACCTTTGACAGGTTGCCCGCCGCTCGGCGGGCAGCACAATGACTGGCCGTTTGTTTTTAGGCCAGCGAGTGACACCACAACGCAATCAACTATTGGCCGCATTACCCAAGCTTGATGCTGAACGCCTGCAGTCGCATCTGACCCTGGTTTCACTGCCGTTGGGCACGGCACTGCACGAATCCGGCGACGTCCTGCGGCACGGTTATTTCCCGGTTGATGCGACGGTGTCCCTGCTATCCGTCATGGCGGATGGTGCCTCGGCCGAAATCGCCGTGGTCGGCAGGGACGGCGTGGTCGGCGTGTCCCTGTTCATGGGCGGCGAAACTACCCCGGGTCGCGCCGTAGTGCAGAGTGCCGGTCACGCCTATCGCTTGGAAGCGGCACTCTTGCAAGCGGAATTCAGGCGCCCGGGCGCGCTGCAGCCGCTGTTGCTGCGCTACAGCCAGGTATTGCTAACGCAGATGGCGCAGACCGCGGTCTGCAATCGCCTGCATTCGCTGGATCAGCAGCTTTGTCGCTGGTTGTTACTGAGTCTTGACCGCCTGCCGTCGAACGAACTGGTCATGACTGAGGAATTAATTGCCAGCACGCTCGGCGTACAGCGTGAAGGCGTGGTCGAAGCCGCGGGAAAACTGCAGCAGGCGGGACTGATCCAGTACAGCCGCGGCCGAATCGTGGTGCTCGATCGCTCGGGCCTCGAAGCGCATACCTGCGAATGCTATGCCGTGGTCAGGCGGGAGTGCGACCGGTTGCTGCCTCAGCCCATGGCGCAGCAATAAAAAAGGGCCCATTGGAACGGATAGCCGCTCCAGCGAGCCCATGCTGAGTCCGGCCGCGCCATCGCTTGAGTGTGTTTAAGCGACGGCTGTTTAGGGAAGCGCGGACCCAGAAGTTCAAAAATAGACGCCTCGCGCGGCTCCTTCTGTGCGGTAGATAACATAGTGAAAATCTGGGGAGCGCCTTCTGCCGGCACATGACGCGGCCGACGTCTCGGCAGGGCACGCAGCAGGGCTGCCATCATTGTAAGGGGGTCTACA